>JAGOUP010000057.1 GCA_018061205.1 Candidatus Levyibacteriota bacterium
GAGTACCATAGCTGAGATTTCTTGAGGAGTATATGTTTTGCCATCTACTTCAACAACTGCCATGCCATCTCTTCCTGCTTTAACAGTATATGGAAGCCATTTGATATCTCTTTGTACTGCTTCATCATCAAATTTTCGTCCCATCAAACGCTTCACTGAAAAAAGCGTTTCTTTTGGCTTGAGAACTAATTGTCTTTTTGCAACATCCCCAACAACATGTGTTTTTGGATCCACAACAGATGGAATAACATTCCGGCCTTCAGCACTATGAATGATTTTTGGTGATCCACCTTCCATCACAGCAACTGCTGAATTTGTTGTTCCTAAATCAATACCAATTATTTTTCCCATAGTTTAAATTCCTTTCAAAACTTTTTCTTATTCTATTATATCACTTTCTAACTGTCAAATTGTTACATTGTTGCGATCAAAGATCGCCCATTGTTATATTGCTAACAATTTAACAATAGAGCAATGCAACAATTAGTCCTTCTTTCCAACACTAACATGTGCTGGTCGTAATACACTATCATGCAATAAGAATCCAACACGTAATTCTTCTACTACTTCTCCATCTTTCCCTTCTACTACCGAGATACATTCCATAAGCTTTGGATCAAATTTTTTACCTGTTGTTTCGATCAATGTGACTCCTTCAGATTTTAATACATCTAAAAATTGTTGTATTGCTATATGTAATGTTTTATCTTCAGAATGTTTTTTTGCCATCATCAGTGTATCGAGCACTGATAATATTCTCACTAACAATTCTTTATTTGCTGACTTGATCCATTGCATTCTTTCTTCTCTGCCTCGTTTTTCTAAATTCTGATAATCAGCTAACGCTCTTTTATATTTTCCATCAGATTCTTCTAACTTTTTCTCAACTACTGCAATTCTCTCAGCACACTCATCAACAACTTCTTCTGTTTGCTCAAGTAGTTCTTCTTCTTTCTCTTCATTTTTTTTTATATCATCACTCATATTATTTTAGATCTATTTGCTACCTTTCTACCATCCGTGTGCTACTTCTTCAATTAAATTTCCAAAATAACGGACAGTTGGCACAATAGCTGTATAGTTCAATCTCGTTGATCCGAGTACACCGATTTCTCCTGCCAAGTGCATGGGTGTTTCATAATGTCTAAAAACATATCCATATGGACCCTGGAGTCTAGGACCAAGCTCTTCACCTAAAAAAACATGTACTTCATTATCAGAAATACTCTCACATATTTTATGGAAATATTCAACTTCATCAGTAATCTCCAAAAGTGTTTTTGTTAGATCAATATCATAAAACTCCGGCATATCCAAAATATTTGCGTATCCCGCTGCATATAAATCTCCTGATTCTGTAGTCACTACTGCCAATGCCTTGGTACGAGCAGCTAACGACTTCACAATTTCTCTCATGAAACGCTCAACTCTTTCTCTGTGATCCCATACTTTTTCTTTTACCGAAACCTCTTCAGCAACTGACATTTCTTTTTCTTTCATCAACTGCTGCACATAAAATTTCATACCTACTGCTGTAGGGACACGACCAGCTGAAGCATGCAGCTTTTGGAGGTAACCGAGATCAGTCAACCGAACCATTTCATTTCTGATAGTTGCTGGCGAAGCACTCAAATTGTGCTTTTTTTCCAGTGTTTCCGAGCCAACCGCTGAGGCTGTCTCAATATATTCTTCAATCAGTGCCTTCAAAATTTCAATCTGTCGAGTTGTTAAATCATGCATAAAAATTGAGTTAGCAATAATATACAATGAGTGCTAATAAATGTCAAGACCTATAGAGTACTATCCGTTTTTTATGTTACACTAAAACCTCTATGGACAAACCAAGAATCAAAAAAAAGAGATCTCTTTGGTTGATTGTATTGAGTATCATTTTACTTACTGGACTTGGGTACTTTATGTATACCTATAATCCAAAAAGCATATTGCCAAATCCTTTCTCTTTATATATGCAGCCAGTTTCTCTATTTTTTGTCTTACTCTTTCTTTCGATAACTTCACTGGGTATGTATATTTTTAACCATACTCGTCGAGGCATACTCCTAGGACTTTTTCTTTGTTGTTATCTCTTGCTTCGCCTCAATCATTTAACTGATGTCTACTTCGCACTCATTTTATTGGCACTTTTTGTCAGCCTAGAACTCTTTTTCACCCGATATCAATAAAACCCTGCTATAATAGCCACATGGCAAAGTTCTATATCACAAATGCAATTCCGTATGTGAACGGAAAGCCTCATATTGGTCATGCGTTGGAATTTATTCAATCAGATACTATTGCTCGGTATCACAAAGTCATAGGAGATGAAGTATTATTGCTCTGTGGAGGTGATGAGAATGCGTTAAAAAATGTACAAGCGGCCGAAGCAGCAAAAACCCCAATACAAACATTTATTGATACCAATGAACAAGCATTTTTTGCTTTATCAAAAAAACTCAGTATTCACTTTGATATCTGGCAAAAAGGAAGTGGTACCAACCATCATCTCTCTAGTCAAAAACTCTGGGAACTCTGTGATAAAAATGGTGATATTTATAAAAAACGATATAAAGGACTCTATTGCGTTGGCTGTGAGCGTTTTTATGTAAAAGAAGAACTCAATGAAACTGGTGAATGTTATAACCATCCAGGGAAAAAAGTAGAAGAAGTTGAAGAAGAAAATTATTTTTTCAAATTATCAAAATACCAAGAACAGCTCATTGCGCTTATTGAAAGTAATACCTACCATATCGTCCCTGAATCTCGAAAAAACGAAATAGTAACATTTCTCAAATCAGGACTTGAAGACTTTTCCATTTCACGATCTAATGAGCGAGCAAAAAACTGGGGAGTTTCAGTTCCTGGTGATGATACCCAAAAAATTTATGTCTGGTTTGATGCCCTCAATATTTATCAATCAGGAATTGGATTTGGATGGGATGAGGAGCTGTATAAAAAATGGTGGAGCGCTGATGTGCATGTCATCGGCAAAGATATTATACGATTCCATGCAGTCTATTGGCCGGCAATTTTACTCTCTGCAGGATTACAACTTCCAAAAAAACTATTGGTGCATGAGTTTTTTACCGTAAATGGACAAAAAATGTCAAAAACACTCGGGAATGTCATCGACCCTCTCATGCTTATTGAAAAATATGGATCTGAAGCACTCAGGTATTATTTCTTGGCAAAGTTCTCTCCATTTTTAGATGGAGACTTCTCAGAAGAAAGATTTGTAGAAACATACAACTCGGATTTGGCGAATGGGTTGGGCAATCTCATCGCGCGAGTGGCCAAGCTGTGTGAGAACAGTGATTATACAGAAATGGGGAACAAACAACGAGTATCGCTCCATCTGATGGATGCGAAACCATACATTGAAGCACTAGAGAATTTTAAATTCAATGAAGCACTTTTTTTTGTCTGGGCAAAAATAACAAAACTCGATCAGTATATCAACGAAGAAAAACCATGGGCACTAGCCAAAACCCAAAATCCAAGACTCAAAAGTGTACTCGCTCATGCCATAGACCAAATCCAAGAAATAGCAGCACTCCTAGAACCATTCCTACCGGAAACAAGCAAAAAAATCGAAGAACAATTCAAAGGCCCCAAAATCACCTCTGCCCCTTCTCTATTTCCTAGAATATAAACAGGTACTATTTTAACCTTTCTGTCACATCGGTGAATTTGTAGTAGTTTTTTTCGTCTTGGAAAATGTAGTTTTTGTCGGGGAGGAGTTCGTAGTTGGTTCCGAAATAGGTGTTGAATAAAACTCTAAATGAATTCACCGGCGTTATAGAATCATAAAGCGCTTCAGTTGAAGCATTGGGAAAATAGTATGCATTCATAATAGGGAACTTTTCTTTCAGTGCAGTATCATCAACTTTACTCCATGCTTGATTTTCATCCACATTACTTTTCATAGGAAATGGCCCTTCATCTGATTGTAAAACAATCACCGGGGGTGTTTTTGATTTTTGTAAAATATTTGTTATGAGTTTTGTCATTACTTTATTTGCACACTGTAACTGATTGAGATAATTTATAACGTGTCCATTTGGACGTACGACTGTTTCGGGTATCGGATTACAATTTTTATCAAAAACAAAGGGATCATGCGGGAGCAAAATATGCACGAAGACAAATTTTGGTCCTAGAATTGCTATCGATTGCTCTACCGCTCCAATTTCATATAACGCAATTCTTCTATGTTCATTGTTCCATGGATCGGTGGAGACATCAGATGGATTATGGAATACTTTTTCAAGTATGGGGGATGCAATGGTCGTATTCAAAAACCCTGTCGTAAAAATATCTGCATAAGGGTATGTCCCTTTTTCCATAATAAAGTTTTTATCAGCATTTGGGTTCGTGCTGGTCGGTGTCCACGTTTTTGGACCAATATTGACAATATAATATCCTCTCTCTTTCAAAAATTGGATAATTTTTCCATTTCGTATCAAAGGAGTCACGAGTGATTGATCAGAACTCACCCCTCCGTTTGTTTG
>JAGOUP010000058.1 GCA_018061205.1 Candidatus Levyibacteriota bacterium
GTTTTGAATTGAACAATTGAACCCCTTACCTCTGGTTCAAGAATTTGGTCAATAAGAGCTTTGACATATCTGAAAGTTGATAATCTATTTACCAATATCACTACAGCAGATCCTGATATACGAAAACCAAATCCAGAAGTATTTAGACAAATTGTCGCTTCCTTTGGTGTACCGGCTGAAAACGTAATATCTATAGGAGATCAACACTATTCAGATATCATTCCAGCAAAAAGTATTGGCATGAAAGGAATCATTGTTGGTCAAAAACTTGAGTCAGCCGATGTAAGAATTGATTCTATTCAAGACCTTGTTCCGACATTACAAACATTCGGATGGATATAACTATGAGAAAAAAAGTAATTATTGATACTGATCCCGGAATTGATGATGCAATGGCTATCATGCTGGCGTTAAAAAGCAAAAAATTTGATATTCTCGCATTTACTACAGTCTGTGGAAATACAACAATAAAAAATACCACACGAAACGCACAATACATCCTCCGAGAGCTAGGAGTAATAAATATTCCTGTTTACTCTGGCGCAAGTAAGCCATTAAAAAGGAAACTCATTCCTGCATTTGTACATGGGCAATCAGGCCTTGTAGGAATAACTCCTAATAATAAACCCCTACTTACAAATAATGCTGTAGATAAAATTATTGAGTTGGCAAAAAAGAATCCTAGAAAGATAACACTAATTACACTTGGCCCATTAACCAATTTGGCACAGGCAATACAAAAAGACCCAAAGGCAGTAAAAATGCTCTCAGAAGTTGTGATGATGGGTGGTGCTATAAGAACTGCTGGCAATATGAATCGTGTAGCAGAATTTAATATGTTTGTTGATCCAGAGGCAGCAGATATCGTTTTTAAATTTCCTATTAAAAAAACACTTGTTCCTTTAGATGTATGTAATACTATTGCTCTTCCTTTAAGCGATTTCGCAAAAATTAAAGATAAAAAAATAAATACACTCTTACTAGAGATGGTAAAACCATATATAGAAAATCTGCAAAAAGAAGGATATAAAAATGCAATTATGTATGATCCTGTAACTATTTATTCTCTCCTCTACCCTGAAAAATTGACAACAGAATTTCTGGATATAACTATTGAAACAAAGGGTAATGAAACTCGCGGTATGACTGTTGCGGATTTACGGCCACAAAAACAAAAAATTATAAATATGAACGTCGTTACCTCTTTAAAACTAAAAGATTTTCGAAAAAACTTTTTAGAAATTTTAAACCAAGGAGAAAAAGTATGATTGAAGAACGAACTTTCTCACCAGATATGATCGCCGCACAACAATCAAATGGTATACGGCAAGAAAAAATACAAACAGCCGAGGTAATAAAACCAGCACCTTATGTTATTTCTGAAGACACAAAAATTTTATTTGGAAGATGGGCAGAAAAAAATAATTTAGAACTTCCTTCTGTAGAATTTTTTAATAGCCTACGTGAAGATTTTGATACATATATGAAAGGCATTTTCCCAGTTTACGAATCTGTAGATGAAAAAGAACTTGTGAGCGGACTTAAGGAACAAATTACTGAAAGTGGTCTTACTGTGGTTTCATTAGATGGAGTTTATTATTCCTCCCCATATAGATTAGATATGTCTCGACATATTAATGAGGAGATGGAACCAATAGGACATTGGCGCAGACCAGATTCCATGCTTCTTTTTGATCAATTTACTCTTTTGAGAGATCAACTACAAGCAACAGGCGTAAAAAAAATTGCTCTAGAAGATGATGTTGTCTGGGAAGGAAAACAAATAAGTCGACTTATTCCTATTATTGAAAAACGAGTTGGTGTCGAGGTACCTGTTGTCTATACAGCAATCGCAATTGGAACAGGAGCTAAGGAAGTTGAAAAACTTGGAACTAAAGTCAAGAGTGTACGATATTTTCCTGAAGTTATCGATGAGGTGTGTAAAAGAGATCTCATTGTGGGAGCACCCCTGTCAGGAAGAACTGTTAGAAATTCTGTAGGAGTAGATATGGGAGCTCCGTATGTTTCACCTTTTGGAAATCCAGTAGATTGGGCTACTATTCCAAAAGAAAAACAAAAGGAATTTTCAGAATTTTGTATTAATCACTCTATAAAATTATTTGAAGCAATTGAAAAAGCCTCAGGAAGAGAAATCCGGTGTGCTGATCTTTCGAGAAAAGTTTTCGGATTACCACAAGATGATACCCGTTTTGTGGATGCTCTACGACAAACTCTTGCAGCATAAAAAATATGTTATGATACTACTATGGTAAAAGCACAAACGTTAAAGGGATTTCGGGATTTTTTGCCTGAGGAGGCGAAGAAGAGGCAGTATGTTATGAGTACACTCCGTGGTGTTTTTGAAACATTTGGGTTCAATCCTTTGGAAACACCCGCTTTGGAATATGAGGAAATACTTCTCGGTAAATATGGAGAAGAAGGAGACAAACTCATGTATCGATTTACTGATAATGGTGATCGGAAAGTGGCACTTCGATATGATCAAACAGTTCCCTTTTCTCGTGTCGTTGCACAATATGCCAATACGCTCCCTATGCCATTCAAACGCTACCAAATGCAAAATGTGTGGCGAGCAGAAAATACACAAAAAGGAAGATTTCGAGAATTTCTCCAATGTGACGCAGACATAGTGGGCTCCTCTTCTCCACTCGCTGATGCCGAAGTACTCGCAGTCGCAGCAAAAGCAATTAAATCCCTTGGATTTAAAAATTTTAAAATCCTCATCAACGACAGAAGTACCTTTGCAGGATTACCTGTTGCAGCAATCATCGCTGTAGACAAACTCAAAAAAATCGGTCCTGAAGGTGTGGTCAATGAACTACTGGGGAAAGGAATTGCTAAGAACTCAGAAGAAGCTTCTCAAATACTCAAAGATATTGAAGAAAAACAACCAACTGACAGATTGCAGGAAATATTTTCTCTTATTGAAACCATGGGAGTAACACCGCAACAATATGAGTACTCGCCCACCCTCGCACGAGGTCTTGATTATTATACTGGGCTGATTTTTGAAATAGAAATAGATGGCTATACGGTAGGGTCTGTATGCGGTGGCGGTAGATATGACAAACTCATCGGTATGTTCGCTGGGAAAGATATCCCTGCTGTAGGATTCGCATTTGGATTTGATAGACTCATGGAAGCACTCTCTGAGCAAAATCTTTTCCCATCTGATTTACAAACTACCAAAGTACTGGTCACGATATTTTCACCTGAACTCCAAGATATATCAGTACAAGCTACTTCTTCCCTTCGAGCAAAAAATATCAATACAGAACTCTATTTAGAAAAAGATGCAAAAATGGAAAAGCAACTCAAATATGCAAATCAAAAAGGGATACCATATGTGGTTATCATCGGTCCTGAAGAAGCAGAAAAGAATGTGGTGAAGATGAAGGATATGAACACAGGAGAACAGAAAACGATGACGGTTGAAGAAGCATTAAGCAAATTGTCATCCTGAACTTGTTTCAGGATCTCGATAGTAAAGATTGCCACGCTTCGCTCGCAATGACAAATATATTCTGCCCAACATGCATTTATTTAAAAAATATCTTCCTTATATAGCACTCGCTACTGCTGCGGTGATCTGGGGTGCAAATACTCCTATCATGAAAGTTACTATGCTTTCAGTTCCTCTTTTTTCTTTGGCATTTCTTCGCTTTTTTATAGCAGCACTTCTCCTTTTGCCATTTGTCTACAAGAGTCTTTTATTTAAAAGAAACGATTGGTTCTCTCTTTTTCTTTGTGCATTTTTGGGAGTGACTGTCTTGATTACTCTTTATTTCTTGGGACTGCGAATGACATCAGCACTCAATGCAGGGATCATTGGCGGGACGATGCCTATTGTCGCTCTCATTTTTGCTGCAATTTTTCTCCATGAAAAAATGACAAAAAAAATCATCATAGGAGCTACCATAGGGCTCACCGGAATTTTGGTTATTGTTGGGAAAGATATGTTCGTTACAGGATTGGATATATCCCCTATGGGAGACATGTTGATTTTTCTTTCTAACATAGCGTTTGCAGCATATATAACACTCAGTAAAAAACTATCAAAAAGGTATGCTCCACTCACACTGACGTTTTTTGTATTTTTTGTGGGGGGGCTTTTTTTTCTTCCAGGTGCGATTATGGATCTGAATGACAATCCGACATGGTTCATCAATATGCCCATCTTTGCGTATATAGGTGTCTTGTATGGCATCATTTTCTCAGCACTGATCGCTTTTGCACTTTGGCAATATGGATTGTCCAAAGTTTCCGAAACAAACGTCGGCTTTTTTCTCTATATCTCCCCAATCATTACCTCTTTTATAGCAATCACGTTTTTAGGAGAACATATCACCGAAGAATTCCTGATAGGCACCCTCCTCATCTTCATAGGACTTCTGGTAGCTGAAGCCCACCTACACCACAAAAAACCCCTACATCATTAACTGTTTTTCTTTTTATTAGTAACTACTGCAC
>JAGOUP010000059.1 GCA_018061205.1 Candidatus Levyibacteriota bacterium
CTGCATTGGCTTTTCTCTATCTCACTATGCTACCAACAACTCTTTACTATACATTTCCAAAACTACCATTTAAGAATTATTACCTGCAGCAAATGAGTACACTCACAATAGCGACACTCTACTTTGCACTGCTCCATATGTATTTTGCATTTTTTAAACAACTCGGTGGTTTTGAAGGATTGTGGTTTTTGAGTACGAATTATCTCGTAGCAGTTTCTTTGGGATTTGCCTCACTCGTCATTCTTTTTCTCCTGACTATCATATCCTTTGATTTTATAAAGACAAAATTCTCTATTCCAAAATTGGCGCTGCTGAATAAATCACTATACCTTGTTGGACTACTTATTCTCATCCATGCATGTATGCTTGGAACACATTTTCAAAAAATGAATGAGATGGTTCCACAAATTATTTTTATCAGTTGTGGATTTCTTTTTCTTTTAGAAGCAAACCGCATAGATATATTTCTACAAAAAAGAAATATTTTCACAAAACATTTTGGGATATCTATGACCGTTACCATAGGACTCCTGTTCTGTTTTTTTCTTTTTACGTATCTTCCTACCAACACCATTCCCAGTATGAATGTTCACTCACAACATCAACAACTAGCAAGACTTGCACAATCACAAAACACACAATTTAACAACTCTTTTTCACAAATACCAGGACTGCGGGGAGATAGAACAAAACGTTTTACCGTCAGTTTTGACCATTCTGAAAATACCCTCAAAAATGAAGAAGTCACACTTTCTTTTCGCATCAACGATGCAGCAAATGGAACTCCTGTCAAATTTTTTGAAAAGCTCTATGAAAAACCAATGCATCTGATTGTTGTAGACCAGTCGCTGTTATACTTCAGTCATATCCATCCACAACAAACTGAAGAAGGATTCACCATAACCACACAATTTCCTCACAATGGTATATACCATATCTATATTGATTTTCAACCATACGGTGCTATTGAACAACAATTTGCCTTTACACTTCCTATCGGAGATACAACCGAATCATTACAAGAAACAAAAGAATCAGACATGAGAAACAAAAAAACATTTGGCAACTTTGCAGTAACACTCAATCATCCACAACCATTAGAAGCAACAACACTATCTATCGGTGAACAGGAACTTTCTTTTACTATCAAGGATGCTAAAACAAAAAACCCTATCACCACTCTAAAACCATATCTTGCATCATTTGGACATTTAGTTATGATCAATCAAAAAACATATGAGTATCTCCATGTCCATCCAACAAATCTCACAGCACCAAAACCAAATGAAAATGGCGGACCAACAGTATCTTTTCTCCCTCTCGGACTGTATGGACCAATCAAGCCAGGCATCTATCGTGTCTTTGCACAATTTAATCCGGATAATACGTTGTTTACCGCAGATTTTACTATTAAAGTAGACTAAATATAATTTTCAATTTTCAATTTAAAATGAAATCCAAATTCTACAAATTTAAATTTTTAAACATTTTCCATTCACTGAAAATTTCAAATTTCAAATTTCAAATTATCCCTGTGATACTCGTGGTACTTTTGATACTTGTGGTACCTACTTCTGTTTCTGCTCATGTCTTAGAGAATAATGGATCTATTGGGGCGGTTTTGCATATTGATCCAGCAGATGATCCTATTGCTAAAGCTCAAAGCATTCTTTTCTTTTCTTTTAAAGATAAGGCAAACACATTCAAGCTCTCAGAATGTGAATGTGTCTTTACTGTTTCTGCTGAAAAAAACGTTCTTTATACACAACCGCTTACATCAATTGACAGTAATTCAGAAAATGACGCAGTGGTCTCGTATTCCTTCCCAGAAAAAAATGTTTATACACTCACGGTTTCGGGAAAACCATCAAGAGAAAATACATTCAAACCATTTACTCTTTCGTATACTATTCGTGTTGAGCAAGAAATAAAAAAAACAGATGTACAAAACTCTCCATCTATTCCGATTTTGCCACTTGTCATTTTTTGTGTTGCAATACTTTTTGTTTTTGCTATGATAAGACGACGAAAACAGAAATAAACAATATAACAATATGCAGCGATTCATTCTCATAAGTACATTATTCTTTTTTATCTCTTTCATTACTCCTTCAGTATCTGCTCATGTATCCGTCAAACCGAGTAAAGTAGGCATCGCAACATTTCAAACATTTACAATAGGTGTTCCTGTAGAACAGGATATACCAACCATAGGAGTTCGTTTGATTATTCCTGAAGATGTCCATTATGTTACTCCCAATGTGAAACCAGGATGGAATATCGAAATAAAAAAGGTGGGGGAAAATGAAGAAGCAAAGGTAACGGAACTCATCTGGACAGGTGGCGAAATACCTGCTGGTCAACGAGATGAATTCCTTTTTAGCGCACAATCTCCTGCACAAGCAGGAACAATTCCTTGGAAAGCATACCAAACCTATGCAGATGGAACTGTTGTCGCTTGGGATACAAATCCCAAAAATATTACTGCACATGGAGAAGAAGATGAGGGAGACGAAGAACATGACGCAGTGCATCCTTATTCTGAAACAAAAGTGATTAACGATTTACAACCTACATCCTCACCAAACAATACGTCTTCCTCACCAGAGAAAGGTAATCCAACAGGAACAATTGCACTCATCGCGCTGGCATTGGCGACTGTATCTTTGGGACTACACGTAAAAAGAAGAAATAAATAATCACACAAAAAGTGCTATGAGTGTTGCTATTCCTGTTAAAGCCATGATGCCAGTAATCAACCATCCAAACCCAGTAATAACAGGATGACTGACGTTTTCTTTCATAACTCGTTTACTACTCGTCATGTGCACAATGACAAAAAGAATCAGTGGAGCAACTAATCCATTTACAACTGCGGTAAAAATGAGCAGTTTTATTGGATTGAATCCCAAGAAATTAATACCGAGTCCAATAAGCATAGAAATAATCAAGATACCATAAAATGCACGTGCTTGATGTAGTTTGAGCGATAATCCTGATTTCCATTTAAAACTCTCAGCAACCGCATAAGCAGCTGAACCAGCAAGGGTTGGTACAGCTAACAATCCCATACCGATAATCCCCATTGCAAAGAGTAAAAAGGCTTGATCTCCTGCCAGTGGTCGAAGTGCTGCAGCAGCCTCTGCTGCTGTTGTAATATTGTGCACTCCGTGAGTAAAGAGTACTGCTGCACAAGTAGCGATGATAAAGTACATTACTACATTGGATAAAAACATACCGGACCACACATCAACTCGCATTTTTTTTATTTCTTTACTGGTCGCTCCTTCACGCAGACGTATGGTTGTTTTTCCATGCAAAATACCTTCTTCGATTTCATGAGATGTTTGCCAAAAAAAGAGATACGGTGAAATAGTCGTTCCTAAAATAGCAGTAATCAAAATAATTTGATCTTTCGAAAATGTGATCGAGGGAATGAACGTATGCAACAATAATTGTTCAAAATCTATATGGACTATAAAAGCAGTAGCGATATACGAAAACAAGACGAGTACTAAATACTTTAAGTATTTAGCATACTGTTCATACGGGGTAAATATTTGTAAAAGCAGTGAGAAAAATGTAAAAACAACAGTGAGAAGAATAAAATTTAGATTTGGAGCAAGGAGTTGTGTTGCCTGTGCCATAGCCCCAATATCAGCGCCAATATTGATACTATTTGCAATAAAAAGAAAAAGTGCACACGTATATAAGACCCATTTTGGATAATTAATTCTGATATTCCCAGCCAGCCCTCTCCCTGTCATCAAACCCAATCGTGCACACATTTCCTGCACAATAGCCATGAGAGGAAACGTAAAACAAGAAAGCCACAGGAGCTGAAATCCATATTGTGCCCCTGTTTGGGAGTAGGTGGCTATACCAGATGGATCATCATCAGCAGCACCGGTGATGAGTCCCGGTCCGAGTCCTCTCCAAAAACTTTTTGCTTTGTTCATTCTGGTGACTTCAGCCGCTTGGCTTCCTAACGCTTCACCTGCTGCAATACCTTTTTCTAATGCAATCGAAGGCATTGAAACAACTTTTTTTAATTCTTCATCCATATACTACTTATCAGTATAACACTACTTCTAATAGAAACAATTCTTGAGTAGTTGCGGTGGTTGTTTCTTTTTTTTGTTCTTTCTGCGTATTATATATGTATGAAGGTTTTCTTTACGGCTTCAGCACGTGGGACTGTCTTTTATGCTCATTATTATAAACTTATCTATGATGAGTTGGAAAAGTTACATCATACGAATCTCGACAATGATATTTTGACCCTTCATTCTGTGTCCTACTACCACAACTTAGAAAAACAGGGAGAGAAAGCACAAAAAGAACTCTATAAGAAAAAACTTTCTTCATTACAAAAAGCTGATCTCTGTATTTTTGAAGTATCACTCCCAAGCACCTCTCTTGGATTTTTGACAGCAAAAGCTTTGGAAAGCCACAAACCAACGATAGCATTGTATCTCAC
>JAGOUP010000004.1 GCA_018061205.1 Candidatus Levyibacteriota bacterium
CAGATAGCTTCTCTATAGCTCCTTTTGTTTGAGGATTTTCATTAGATCCAAAATCTGTGGCACCTCTTTCCTCATCAGATAGACTTACCAATCTACCAGATAAAAATTGTGAAACAATTGCTGGCCAAGTAGCACCTAAGATAAGACTCTGTATCCCTACAAAATTAGGAACATCTATTTGAAATATGAGAGCTATTAAACCACCTATTAAACAATACCAGAAATGCTTAAAAAAGGTAAGAAAACTACTTGATGAATAAAACGGTTTTATAATAATTTCTCTATTTTTATCCGCTCCACCAACAAATTTAAAATGAAGTGCTGTTACATAACCAACTGATCCAAGAAATCCTACCAAAAATGCAAAAATTAATTTTGGCTCCACTTGTTGTAATAGTGAGACCAAAAAACAAAAAAATTGTTGGGCAGGTGTAAGAATATTGATCCCATACACCATAAAGTTAAAAAATTATAACATATTTTTTTAAATTTCTCAGGTATATACTAAAGAGTCTAACATGAGATTCTGAAACAAGTTCAGAATGACAACGAGAAAAGCGAGAAAAAATGAATAAACTTAAAATGGGTAACCTTTGAGGCCTTGGATGCCTTTGGCGGCGGAGATTTCTCCTGTGAGATTGGCGATGTGCAGCAAAAAGAAATTCGTCAGAACAAATGCTAATGTATGCTTTCCAAATGCCCCTAAATCAATCTCACGATCTAAATCTTCTTCTTCGAGTGTTGCCAAATATGCATCTGTTTCAGCATATATCTCTTTGGCAAAAACTCTGAACTGCTCCAAATCTATTTTCACTGTTTTCGCCCACTGTTCATGCTTTTCCCATTCACTAAATGAAGGCATAGGCTGAGATAATCCTGTATTTGCATGCATGGAAGAGAGTGGTGTTCTTTGCCTCACCATACTGGATAAAATTACATCTTCACTAATCACAGAATGTGCATATGCTGCTCCAATAGGCAATGCTTTTCCTACTTCGGTAAAATGTGCAACAGGTGCTAAGACATCTGCCATAGTCGCTTCTTGAGTATCATGGGCTGATTTGAATTGTAATCGTAGGAGGTCAATTGCGTTCATAAAAAACAGTATACGCTAGGTAAAAAATCTTTGTCAATGTTTTGTATTCTCTCCAGTAAAAATAGTCGTAATCACGGGAATATCTTTCAGTTTCATCGGATCAATCTCATACGGATCTTCACCGAGTACAACAAAATCTGCTTTTTTCCCAACCATAATACTCCCAATTTCATTTTCCATTCTGAGTAAATATGCTGATCCCATGGTCATAGCATATAACGCATCTGCTACTGATATTTTTTCTGCTTCTCCTAGTACTTTTCCACTGGCAGTAACTCGATTCACTGCTGTCCATGCATTGAATAGTGGTGCAATAGGTGTCACACTCGCGTCACAATGGAGTGAAAACGGTACTCCCAAAGAAAGAGCAGTATTTGCAGCATCCATTTTTTCAGCACGTGCTAATCCAATCGTTTTTGCGACATGTTGATCTCCCCAGAAATAAATATGATTCGTAAAAAGATTGGCTCCCATCCCTAGCTTTTTCATATCCTGAAACTGTGCTTCATCAATCATTTGCCCATGCTGAATGATATGTCGATTATCAGGCCATGGTTTTTGAGCAATAGCGTCTTTTACTGCAGCAATAAATACTTCTGATGCTTCATCACCATTGCAGTGACAATGAATAGAAAGACCAGCATCATGAAACGCCTTTGTACACAGTTGAATCTTTTCAGGATCCATGTTCCAAATACCATTTTCGACACCAGTAATATAAGGTGCTTTGAGTCGAGCGGTATACCCTTGGATGGAACCATCTGCCATAAATTTAACCAGTCCAAAACGTAATCTATCAGTATTTTTAGCAACAAGCGATTGTACATATGCAGGCATGTCTTCAATTTTTTTTGTGCTTGTGGGGACAAAATACATAGGAACAACACGAAGTGAAACATGTTCTGTCAGTGATGAAAGTTCTTCAATCGATCTTGGATCATCAAGATTTATATCAACTCCCATTTCTGTTATCGTAGTTACTCCTGCACGTTGTGCTAAAGCAACAAATCGTGGAAAGAGTACTTTGGGATCAGTAAATTTGAGAAATGATGCCCCAAGCAGTGCAAATGCTAAAGACATAGCCTGTATTTCCTGTAATTCTCCTGTCGGTTTTCCCTGATCGTCTTTTGCAACACCTTGGGTACTCGCAAGTTTGTCTGCTGGAATGGCTTCAATAGCTTTTGAATTGGTGGTAATCAAATGGCCACTCGCATGCATCAAAAAAATCATTCTCTCTGTGGTGATTTTGTCTAAATCATATCTCTCTACTCTTTTCCCTTCAAAATATATGGGATCGAACCCTGTTGCAATCAATGGTTCATCTGGAGACAGTTTTGCATCACACGTTTTTAAATACGTGATGATTTCATCCATAGATTTGAGCCCTTTGAGTATAGTACCCTCAGGAGATGGTCTATCAAAATATCCCACATATGCCGCTAGCCCATCTTGTCCTGCAACCATATGTGCATGTCCTTCGACAAAACCTGGTAATATGACTTGGTCTTTAAATGTTTCATCGAGAATAGCATCAGAAAATAATTCCTTCATTTCACTATCTCCAATACCCACTATTTTTCCGTTTTCAACAGCAACATGCGTTGCAAATGGATGAGAAGCATCCATAGTAATGATCTTTTTAGCGACAAATATTTTTTTCATTGCTGTTTCTTTAGTAAGACAGATTTTTTATTGCTTTGCAAGCATATATACTATTTTCTTGACAGCACTATCCATTTTCTTTACGCTGTATACACATGAACAGTGTCCAACAAAAATTTTGGAATCTACCATTTGTCATTTTGCTCCTCGGTGCATTGATCACTGTTTTTAATATATCTGTTACCAATGTCGCTATTCCTAAAATTGCAGCAGCGCTCTCGGCCAATGGACTCCAAATTCACTTTATAGCAGATGGACTAACCATAACGCTTGCTGCATTTGTCCTCTTACTTGGAGCAATCGGTGATTCGTATGGAAGAAAACTTCTTTTTGTTTCAGGATGTGCAATCATGATCATCGCATCTCTCTTTTCTGCATATAGCACTTCTGCAAATACCCTCATTGTGTGGCGTATGATAGCAGGAATTGCCACAGCTATGCTGTATCCTACGACACTTTCTATGATTACAACTATTTTCCAAGAAAAAAAACAACGACTCCTCGCAATAGGTATGTGGTCTGGTATCTCAGCTGGAGGTGCTGCATTGGCGCCTGTTGTTGCAGGATGGCTTTTAGTGTATTTCCCATGGGGATCAGTATTTTTGATCTCTGTACCATTTACGATTCTGGCACTGATTCTTGGATGGTGGGTTCTTCCTGAATTCAAAAATAAGAATGAAAAATCAATTGATTATCTAGGCGGCATACTCAGCATTATATGGATTAGCTTTTTATTATTTGGTATCATTCTTTTTCCTGTTGATGGGTTTGATAGCCGTGTGGGTAGTGCGCTAGGAATTGCATGTGTATCACTCGTTTTGTTTCTACTACGAGAACTACATACGACAAATCCTCTTTTGGATCTTCGTGTTTTTAAAAATTCAAGATTCTCTATCGCAGCACTCACTATCACAATCGTTGCTTTTGCCCAACTTGGGGTCATGTTTCTCGCACAACAATATGTTCAAAATGTATTGGGATACAATACCCTTCAAGCGGGCCTTTCAGGCTTCCCTCTTTCAATAGCAGTCTTAATTGCGTCACCACTGAGTGCAAAAATTGATGGAAGATTTGGCAGCAGAAAAACCATAGCTGCTGGATTCTTCTTCATTGCCATAGGATTTTTAACCGCCCTATTGTGGACTGTTCACTCACCATATCTACAAATTTGTCTTTCATACGTGCTTATCGGTATTGGTTTGGGACTCACTATGACACCCTCAACAAATGCAATCATGAATTCACTCCCAGAGGGTAAGGCAGGAATCGCATCAGCAGTCAATGATGTTACTCGTGATTTAGGCAACTCATTAGGTATTGCAGTCAATGGTTCAATTGCAGCGATAAGTTATACAACAGTACTTGAAAAAATGGAAAAGAATATTCCAGTTTCAGAACAAGCAGCTATTTCTGAAAACATTGTGAGAACAATCACGAGCTCTCTTTCGGGAGCACTTGAAGTAGCACAGAGGTATCCCAGTGTAAATGCTGGACAAATGGTATCAGCTGCAAAACAAGCATTTTTGGATGGGCAACTCGCTGCTATGTTGTTATCAGCAATTCTTTGCTTTATAGGAGCTATCATTGTATTATTATATATGCCACAAGCACCGTCACAAGAAAAAAAATCTCTATGAAATTCCTAAAAAAACATGAGAATACAATTGGATGGCTCGGGGCTATTGCGACACTCACTGCATATTTTCTCGTGAGCTTTGAAATAGTATCTCCCAAAGATTTACGGTATCAAATACTTAACCTCGCAGGTGCCATAGGTCTAGGGATTATCTGTTATTTCAAAAAAACGTATCAACCAATGACTGTAAATATAATTTGGGGATTTATCGCTCTTTTAGCAATTGGCAGTATTGCCGCTTCTTTATACTAAATTGTTCGATATATTTTAGACAACAATTTTCTCTAGTTCTGTCATTTTTTTATATTTATAGAATTTGTTCAAAATGGCAATTCCTATAACAACAAATATCCATGTCACTTGAGTTACCCATGGATCTATATAAACCAACGGCATAGAAAGGGTAAAAACAACAGGAGCTATCAAGTTTTGGATGGTATAAAATCTCACATGTCTCTCACTCAAATCTTTATCAATAAGTCTATGATGTGACGATGCATACCACCACATAACAGCTAAAAAATACCCCACTACTGCAAGACTTCCTGTATAGAACAAAACCACTTCAGGTACAGTACTATAATCGCCAAATAAATCTACAGGAAATGGTAAAAATGCAATTGAAATCAAAAATACGATATTTAACCACACAATCATTGGATCCAATCGTTTCATGAGCCCAAATACTGCATGATGAGATAACCAATAATAGGAAATCACCAAAAAACTCACAATATTAGCTAAATACACTGGCCACATATTGACCAGAATTGTCCAAAAACTACTTTGAATTTGTGTCGGCACTATACCACCTAAATCAATTTTCAAAACAAGTAGTGTTGCAGCAAAAGCAAAAACAGCATCAGAAAAATTTACCACTCTGGCTTCATTGATGAGGGTTTCAATAGCGCTAACAATTTCCTTTCTTTCTGTACGTACTTCTTCTTTTTCAGTCATATCCATACAGATATGGTAGAGAGAACAGGAAGAAAATGCAAGATGTATTACGTATTTTCGATGTAATATCGTATCTGTTCTTTTTTGGGATCCAAAAGATTATAAAGATATGCAATATCTCTATCACTGTGCCGAATACATCCTGAACTTCCTGGATTTTCTTTGGACAACCGTGACGAATCGCCATTGATACCATGTAGACCAAATGCACCAGGAAGCACCCAATTACATTGCTGCCCATCACACTCGTTATACGGCGTTGGTCCATATGGTTCAACTGAAGGAGCTGGAACATCAAGTGTTAAGAAATATGGAGCAGTTTCTGGATTTTCTTTTGATGCTTCTTTTTTGGTAATCAGCCAATACTTTTTTCCAACCAATTGGGGCAATGGTGTCGGTCGCTCCCCTGGTATACCAGTTTTTACTACAAATGTTTTGATAAGTTGGCTCTGTTCTTTGTTTCCAGGAATTCCTTTGTATAAATACTCCCGGTTTGCCTTTCTGTGTAAGATAAACCAATATGAGGGTTTCACCTGAATAAGCGCTGTTTCTTTTTGTTGATACCTATTCCAGAAAATGAATAAAACACCAATACTTAGAAGCATTGCTACAAAAAGAAAATATTTCATACAACTATTTTACCATTATGAGATCCTATCGCTTCGCTCCAGGATGACAAAGTAATTTGGTATAATAGCAGATCATGAAAAAATCCTTTATAATCTTGGTACTTTTATCTCTATTTATCAGCGGAGTTTACGTGGTTTTTGCCATGGAAACAAAACAATCGATTTCCACTCTCATACCAAATACAGTCACAAAATCATTTAGTTCTCCCACACCAACCCAAATACCACTTCCTACAACAAAAATTCTCGATAATGACTATCATATTTTTCAATCATTTAATAATTGTGGTCCTGCATCACTCTCTATGGCGCTTTCTTATTTTGAAATTCAGAAATCGCAAGAAGAACTCGGACAATCACTTCGTCCATATCAAAATGTTATTGGTGACAATGATGATAAATCAGTCACATTTGCAGAAATGGCCAAGGAGGCAGAGAAATACAACTTGGTACCCTATCATAGACCAAACGGAGATATCGAACTCTTAAAACAATTTATCTCACACGATATTCCAGTTCTAACCCGAACATGGCTCCATGTCAATGAAGATATCGGGCATTATAGAGTAATAAAAGGCTATGATACGAATACAAAACAAATCATACAAGATGATTCATATGAAGATAAAAATTTGCGATTTTCATATGATGATTTTAATACTATGTGGGAGAAGTTTGACTATGAATATCTCGTACTTGTGCCCAAAAATAAAATAGCTCTTGCTGAAAAAATCCTGGGAAACAATGTTGATGAACACTATGCATGGAGACAAGCAATCGAAAAAAATGAACAAGCACTAAAAGCCAATCCTGATGATATCTATATAAAATTTAATCTTTCCATTGCGTATTACCATAGAGGAGAATATAAAAAATCTACTGAGATATTCGAACAAGTAGAAACACAACTCCCCTTCCGAACGCTCTGGTATCAAATAGAACCTATCCTGGCATATTATGAGCTAGGAGATTATGAAAGAGTTTTGTCTATCACGGGAAATATTCTCAATAATCAAAATAGCGCTTTTTCCGAAGCCTATATTCTACGAGGAAACGTCTATAACAAACAAGGAAATAAAGAAGCAGCAAGAGCTGAATATGAAAAAGCAGTGTTCTATAATAATAATCTGAAAGAAGCTAAGGAAGCCCTCAAATCAGTAACTAGTGGCTAGTCACTAGTAGCTAGTAACTATTTAAGGTGTTTGTCGAAGAAATCTACTGATCGTTGCAATGCGGTATTCACATTGTTGGCGATATTGTGATCATCGCCTTCATATGTATACAGTGTTACCGGCTTGCCAGCTTTTTTTAATGCTTCATCCAAACGCTCACTAAACAGTACAGGTACTTCGTAATCTGCTGTTCCATGCTGTATTTGTATTGGTCCTGATATATCTTTTACAAAAGTAATCGGTGAGATAGCATTCCAAAACTCTGGGTTTTTCTTTGTATCTCCATATTTGTCTATGATTTCTTGTCGTGATGGCCGGCGAAAAGCCTGTTCTCGCTGCGATGGCTGCCATTGGGGTGCACCGGGTCTTCGCCAATTATTGATCATATCATCATAAGATCCAACGACTCCAGCCCAAATATCTGCTGCTTTAACATCTTTGGTTGTTACCATAGTCCGCAAAGTAATACTGCCACCCATAGAATGTCCCCACATACCCATTCTTTTTGAATCTATAAGGGGAAAGGGTAAAGCGTTAAGGGTCAAGTCCGGAGAAGATTTCTCTAGTTTTTTTACAGAAGAAACGGCATTCAGTACATCGATAGTATATGCAGGTGAATAGTATGCTCCCTCAGGATTCCCCTCAGAATCACCATGTCCCCTATAATCAGATCGAAAGACAACATACCCATTTCGAGAAAATGCATCTGTGTAGGCAATATACCGCTCAGTTGTTCGATACTCAGCAGGTGGAATATATCCGTGATTAAAAATAATCACAGGCCACCCGTTCTTTGGTTTCTCTCCTTGAGGAATCGTCAATAACGCATAAATCTTCAGGCCATCAGATTTATAAGACGTGAGATATCTATCATAGTTACTTCCTGATGGGAGTATTTGTTCTATCACTATATCGCTTCCCGGATATTCTTGCTGTCGCATGTATTCGATTGAGAGTGGATGAAGACTTTCTTTTGATCCTCCATCAGTTCCCTCTGAAGTAATACTTCCTTTTTGCGTTATGCTCGTAGTCGGAAGATGAGATGACAGGGAGAGACTAATACCCACAATAACCATTCCTATCAAACCACCAATAAGCAATAATCGCTTCTTCATCAACTGTATAAATTTTATCATACTTTTTCTGAGAAATACCTGAAAAAGAATTAACTAGATGCTGAAATAAATTCAGCATGACACCGTCAAACTTATACAAATCCTGGGAAGTAGTCGATGATGATGTGGGATGAGGAAATACCCAAGTTTTTGAGAATATCCTCGTATGCAGTAACCATTATGTGTGGGCCGGAAATATAATATACCCTCTCTTTATAATCAGGAATATATTTTTGGATCATCGCAGCATCTACTCTCCCTTTTTCACCATTCCAGTTCTCTGGCAAATGCTCCTTATCAGTAATCGTATAGATCGTTTTGATATGTAGCTTTTTTTCTGCTTCATCAAAAACATCTTTATACACAATTTCATCAGCTGTCTTATTGGAATACAGCAAAGTAATATCTCTCTTTTCATTTTTATCGACGAGATATTTGATCATACTACGAAATGGCGTGATACCTATACCACCTGCTAAAAATACCAACTTTTTTGATGCATCTTTTGGCAAAGTAAAATCTCCCGAGAGTTGTCCTGCCAAAATAAATGATTTCTCATCCATAGCAATAAGATTTTTTTTAAAACTGCTCCCATTTTGTATCACTTTCACACCAAGTCGAAGTGTTGCTTCTGTTGGAGAAGACGCGACAGTAAAGTATCGTCTATTTCCTCGTATATCAACATTTTTATGTGGTAGTGTCCATTCCATATATTGGCCAGGCATATAGGTAAAATTACCTTTTGGAATGAACAAAAACTCATACATATCACGAGCAATCTGTTTTTTCTCTTGAAGATTGAGGAGCAATTTTTGTTTTGAACTGACTATGTATGAATAGATATTGCCAATCAACAGCGCAAGCTCTGGGCTAGCAAAAAGAAATCCGATATGAAATTGTGATCCAAAAAGAACACCAACTAACGTTGCATATATAATTCTCAGCCTATTTGTTGGCGGTGTGGTTAATGGCTCAGTCAACATAACAGTTCCAAAAAACACTATTGGCCAAGACATAAATAGCTGTGCTGCCACATCAGATAATGGATAACTATGATAAAGGCTTATACTTAAAACTGTGAAAATAGCAGCTGTGATGAATATAAAAAACATTCTAAATCGACGAGTTTTTCGCAAGATAGCTATCCCCAGTATCGTTACAAATGGCAACATAACAAGGCTTCCTATCCACCATATGACCAACGGACTTCCAAAGAGACCCAATATAAATGCAGCAAATGCTGCTGGGTTAAATATATGTTTTCGGTGCAAAGCTAATATATATTTAGAACCCATACTCAAAAATCCTGCAGCAATATAAAAAGGGATTTGGTCAATTGCTTCAAACGGAGAAAGAAGGAAAAAAAGAATAAGCCCTGTAATCAATGAAGATTCACTATTTGTGGGAACACTATACAATTTTGCAAATAAATAATTTACTATCCAACATATCCCAAGCACCATACTAAATGAAATGATGTATTGATATCCTTTATAATGCAGCAAATCAAAAAATCCAAAAAGAATTGCTATACCGGCAAGCAGCAAAAGACCGTACAACATAACTTTGTACATGGTGATACCGTCAAGGTAGCGATCAAGAAGATTGAGCATAGATATATTATTACACGTTTTTTTATCTCTGTCATTCTGAACAAAGTGAAGAATCTTACAACAAAGATCCTTCGCGATGCTCAGGATGACAAATAAATTTCTCCTGGAAAATTGGCTGATTTTTCTATCGAATTATCATTTTTCAAAATTACGTAGGCAAAATCAAATTCTTTGGTCAACCTCATTGGATCAGCAAAAAATAATGCTGTAGCCAATCCATCTGCTATCAGTCCGCTTTTCGCAACTACCCATGTTGCAAGAATATGATCTGTTGATTTTTGGGTATGCGGGTTCATAATATGATGAAAGCTTCCCCACTTTCTTCTGTTTCCAGCTGATCCACAAATACTCCCCTCTTTTATTTCCGCAATACCAATTACCTGTTTTGTATCTAGCGGATTCTCTAATCCTACACGTAATTTTTTATCCAATTTCGTTTGGTATAAGATATCTCCTCCCGCATTGATGCAAAATGAATCTTCCTTGTGTTTTTTTAATACCTCTCCTACCAAATCTACCAAATACCCTTTTCCTGCTGCTCCAAAATCTAATAATATTGGCTTTTTAACAATGATATCTGAAGTTTTATATTCCATTACTTCATCCCATTGCGGAACAGAAGATACCCGTTTTTGTTCCAAAGAGTATACACGATCATATCCAGCATCAGAGAGTAGCTGCCCTATCAATGGTGTAAAACTACCCTGTGTCACGGTGTACAACGTTCGATAAAGCGCAAAGAGATCCTTTGCATCAGAAGGCATACGATATATTCCCTTTTTTTGTGCGATTTTTGTAATGATTGAATCGTCTCGAAAGCGTGAATACGTACGATCAAAATACGCAATGCGATCTTGTATTTCTTTTTGTACTATTAGAGAAATCGGAATGTCTGTGGTGATGTGCCATGTCGTACCTATGGCCTCAAAAAAGAGAGATGAACCCTGCATGATTTATGCCTTTGCGTCTTCTTTTATCTTCTCTAAGGCATCATTAAATCCTTTTGGTGTTAAAGAAGATCCAGAAACAACATCCAGTTTTACTTCATCAATATTTTTTCCAACAACTAAATTTTTATATCCACTTGCAAATTTTCCTTGGAATTTAACTGAATTTGGACGAGTAGCTTTTGGGGTAAACGTAACATCTTCTACTACGCCGTTTTTTAAGGTGAGTGAAACATCTACCTGCTCTTCCCCACCTGGAGAAAGATAGTCACCTGTTGATGCATAGGTGCCATCTTTATATACACTCGTTTCCGATTGCGATGCAGCAACTGTTGGAGTAGCTATTTCAGACGCTGTAGGAGAAGGTGTCATGGTTGTCGCACTTTTTGTCTTGGTAAATTCATATACTCCTGCAGCAAGTACGATAATAACAACAAGTATAATAACAATAATGCCTTTTGAAATACCCTCTTTTGGTTGTTCTCCTGTTTCATCCATAATAACTGAGGTAATGGTACTAAGTATTACAATCACTGTCAAGCCCCGATTCAATCGAGGTCACCAAAAGGATAGTTGCTCTAACTGATCTCTTGACCCCTTCATTTTTTTTCTGCACAATAAATATATGAAACTTTCTGGTAAAAAGCGTTTGATTGAATTGGAAGTATTTGGTGCGCTAATTTTTGTGGCAACACTCAATATTCTCATTTTTGCATCCCTCTCACAAAATCGAGGTGGTGGATGGGAAACATTTATGCAATCCCTCCAAGATGCACTCATGATTTATGGTACTTTTTTTGTTGTTACTCTCTTTATCATACTCATTGATAAAAAAGATTTACTAAAATATGTCTTCTATGGATTACTCACCATTATTACCGGACGGATTTATATCAGTCTTTACTCTCTGGTTTCGGACAAAAGCATCAATACAAATGGACAGGCAATTCTTTCTGATGCATTTTTGATTTGGATCGCTAGCATAATGGTATTTGGCATGTGGTATTGGCTGGTCGATCGAGGGGGCCCAATCGCTCGAAACACTGAGAGTAATGAAACCCGCTATGATCTTCTGTTTCCTCAATATCAAGCGCATATTCCTGGATGGGATCACTGGCATCCGAAGTTTTGGGATTATGTATTCTTTTCTTTCTTTACTTCCACAGGATTTTCTCCTGCTGACACACTCCCTTTGACAAAACGAATAAAAACACTGATGATGCTGGAAGCCTCTCTCTCTCTCGTTATCATCGGCATGGTCGCATCACGAGCAATTAGCCTTCTTCAATAATAATTTCGTTCAGAGTAGAAAATAGTTCGTGGTTCATTGTAGACCAAAAACAAAATTCACTTTACTATGAACACCGAACTCTGAACCATGAACCAGAAAATTGCTCTATTGTGATCTCTTGACATTGTTGTTTTTTTTCTTTAGGCTGATTATATGAAGCAGTTACACAAACAATCTGGAGCAATACTCATCAGAGGTATTATCGCAGTACTTTTTGGTCTGATCGCTATTTTTGCACCAGGTATCGGACTGCAACTCATCGTGCTGCTTTTTGGAGCATTTTCTTTTGTCGATGGATTAGCAGCATTCTTTGTCGGTATGGGGTCAAAATCATTTATTATGATGTTAGAGGGAGTCGTTGGAATACTCGTCGGCCTCTATATCCTCTTTATGACTACACAGGCAATTTTGATATTCTTGATTCTTGTCGGTATCTGGGCAATCATCACAGGCGTTTTGGAAGTAATCGCAGCTATAGAACTGAGAAAACATATCGCAAATGAAATGTGGCTCATGTTCGTCGGTATCGTTTCTATACTGTTCGGCGTACTCGTCTTTGTCAATCCTATCATTTCAGGAATTGCAATCACCTTTGTCCTCGGCATCTATGCAGTTATGTTCGGCGTCATGCTGATTGCCCTTTCCCAAGCAATCAAATCCTACAAACCCTCTAAAAGATAACCCTCCTTTTTTTATTGTCATGCTGAACTTGTTTCAGCATCTCTTACTCTCATGCAATAATTGATAAATCTACAAATTTTGGATTTATTTTCCTAATTAAATTTAGCTTCCATTCTCGATGCCAATTCTTCAATTGTTTCTCTCGTGCTATTGCCATATTTATATCATTGTATTCTTCAATATATACTAGTTTTTTAAGTTTATATTCTTTAGTAAAACCCTCCACGATACCAGTTCTATGTTCAGATGATCTTTTGAGAATATTATTGGTAACCCCAATATACAAAGTACCATTATTTTTGTTTGTCATAATATAAACGTAATAAGAATATTTTTTCTTCATGGATAATATAAGTATAAATAATTTTTAGATGCTGAAACAAGTTCAGCATGACAACGAGAAAACGAGAAAGTTGATTTAAGGGGTCGTAGTGGGTTGGTATTGTTGCATCATGGTTTTTATTTGCTCTTCATTCATGCTTTGACCTGGGGTTACACCTTTCATCATCTTTTGTGCACCCTCCATCATTTTTGTTTGATCGATAAATTTTACATCTGCTGGAGGCGTAAAGAGACTATCAGAAACAACACTAGGCTTGCATGCATCTTTGTATTTTTCCAATCCTTCCATAAAATCCGCATTTGGGGCTTTTGAAGGATTGGCTGAAGGCGTACCAGCAGTAGATGTCATCGCTTCCTTATCAAATTTCATCATCATACCTTGTTTGCCATTCCAAAAATACATCATGTCATCTTTGACAATAATACTGCCGTTTTCAGCTGTGGTTCCACCAGTCATATCAGCTCGAACCGAACCACTCTTTATATAGGCAATTGTCTTTTTGCCATCTTCTCCATACTCACATTGCAAAGATAACGATTTGGAGAGTGCATCTTGAATAGAAGAGAATGCGTTGGCAGGCGCGGCTGTGGGCGAAATAGCTACCTTGCTGGTTTCAAGAGGTTTGTTGACACTTTTTCCTAATACATAATAGACACCAACGCCCAAAAGAAGCAAGACAGCACCTATGGCAATAATAATTGTGTTTCGCGATCCACTGGTAGCTTGAGAAGCTTCTGTATTCTGTACTGTTTGATCCATATTAGATTGTATTCATGGCCTTTTTCTTTTCAGTCAATACTTCTTTTACTTTTCCTAATACTTCACCTGGATTCGTATTGGCTTTTAGCAAATAATACGTCGGCTGCCCATGCACAACATTTTGCATCATGGTATCATCTGGATCAACGTTGGTTAAAATAATGATTGGTTCTTTTTTGCCCCACTCTGTAGCGCGAACACGCATCATCACTGATAGTCCATTCATTTTGGGGAGTAATACATCAAGCAGTATCACATCAGGCATAGTACTCAATGCAACTTTGAGGCCTTGTTCTCCATCTGTCGCAAGAGCAACATTGTAGCCTTCTTTTTCAAAAAGATCTTTGTATAAAGCAGCCATGGCTGGGTCATCTTCGACCAACAGTATCCGATCCATACCATCACTGTAGCAAGACACGATACATATTGTCAAGAAAAATTTACTTTTTACCCCAGGAAATACTATTCCATACACGTTCATGGAAATAATATAAAAGAGTATTCACTACCGTGGTTACTGATGTAATGCCAATGGTCAAATCCCACCGTTTTGTCATACCAAAGGTGACAATTGCTGTTGCAATAATAATCAGTATTCTATAGGTAATCGTTTTAACAACAGACCGTTTTTTTTGTTCTTTTATACGCACTCCTTTAGTCTAACAGAAAAATAACTATATTTTGTAGAGGTAAATACTCTTGGTTTTTTTCAAAAGCTTTGTATTGGGGAAAGGAAATGTCTCTACAACAATGCGAGTATCTCTTTTTGCTTCAGACATAATTTTTTTTTCAAGCTTTGGCATAATGTACGGAACAACAAAGATCATAATAACATCAAATCTTTTTATATCTACTGAAAAGATATTTCCAAAATGAGCATGTGCTACTCCCCATGCGCCTGCTCGATAAATCAGAAACCACGACCACAAGACAAGCAATGGATTAATTTCATATCCATGAGATGCTATCCCTTTTTGAGCCAAAGCAATCAGTATTTTGCCATTTCCTGCTCCTAAATCCACTACCTTGTCCCCCTTTTTTATAGAAGCAGTCTCTATCATTTCCTCCACTGCCCAATCAACACTCGGCACATATATCGCACCATACCACACAGAAAGAATCAAAAGAAACACGGAAAAAAGAATCAGAAGCAGTATCACATTGGATAGTAGTCTACTAAAAACATTCTATAGTACAAAAGTCCTGCACAAATCCCTAAAACAAAAAATACCAAATGCCACAAATAGTCTTGTCTTTTTATTTTTTCTATTTTTGATTCCTTCTTCTCCTTCTTAACAGCCATATATCTATAGTGTCCTATTTTTTATGATCTGTCAAGCGAATAAAATACGATTATTGTTGCGCAGATTGGAGGATGCCGGAGCGGTCGAAGCTTTTGTTTTTTTCAATGGCTGTAAAAATTTGCTGTAATGCTGTGTATGTGGCTCCTGCTGATTGATCAGGAAGCTGTCCATATGTTTTTTTATATCCACTGATAAATGTTTCATTCTGCGCATCCATAATAAAGGGATTTTTACAGCTCGAGCCGCATTGTGGCGTGAGGAGTAGTATTCCCTGGCTTGTTGCTAAGCTCAATGCGACTTCTGCAGCATTTGTCGCAGTAGGACCAATGATAGCCAAAACTCCTTCATCAATGAGTGATTGCGTTGCTTGTTGGGTTTCTTTTTCTGTCACACTATTTTCTCGAATAGAGAGCTTTACAGGAAATCGAGTACCATTCACCAATAATCCACCTGATGCATTTATCTGATCAACAGTGAGATTCGCCGCATTCCAACTAGCCGTTCCTTTTGTTGCTATGAGTCCAATATCTACTGCATGCGTATTTCCATAGAGTGTAGAAAGATAAAAAATAATACAAAGCGAAATAAAACCTAAAAACCCTACCCAGAAGTAAAAAAATGTAGATTTTGTTTTTTTCCGAGGCATATCTAACTATATGCGGATGGAAAGTGGCATGTCAAGTAATACCAAAACAGACAGATTGATCAGATCTGTCTGTTTTTCTTTTCTCTCTGTTACACTCTTCCTTTTTCTTACTTCACTTTTATGTCTTTTTTTGTAACAGGAAATGGTCCGTCTGCGGGAGTAGACATAGCTGCAACTTCTGCTTTTGCTGTTGTCTCATCCGTGAAACTTCCCCAAACTTTGTCTGGGCCATTGTCTTCGACTTTACCAAAAAGCCACAAACCAACCCATGCTGGATTGCTTGCTTTCACAACTCTACCTGCAAACCAACCGAGGTTTCCGTTCACTTTGACTGATGATACTTTGACGTTGTACCAACCCTTGGCAGCATCATCATATTCAAAACTCCCATCCTCAGCAGTACTCATGTTAAAGTCTGCTTCTCTCTTCAAACCGTTTGCAGTATAAATCACATCATTTCCTTTGATAGTATGAAGATTATCCTTCACATATTTTTCACACTTCTCTTTCTTTGTAAATGATGGATTGTTAAAGCTCTTCCACCCATTTCCCTTACATTCAGCATACGTCGTAGGAGGTCCTACTAATGGTTCGAAATCAAATATGGCTGTATCAGATGCAGTACCAAATTTAAAAGCGTCTATATTTTCAGTATACCCATCAGCATATGGTTCTCCTACACGAATACCCAACCATGGATCACTTACCCGAATTCGCATATTTGGAAATACTAGTAATAAATCACTCAATGTTCGATACTCTGTTGTATTTCCATCAGGCCATTTATTTCCGTTTCCGACAAATCCTGACCACCACCATTTTGCATTGCCACTACTAATAGCATCCCATTCTTGCCAAGTATCTTGTAGGACAGTACCATTAATAGAAGGAACATATGCAAGTCTTCTTTGCCAACTATCTACTGGAAAATAAGTAGCATCATTAAAATCAACATTGAAATTTAAATAACCAGATCGATTTGATCCGATACCAGCAGTATTTCCACTCAAAGAGTTATATGTGCTAAACTTCGGTGTCGTAATATCTGCAAGCTTTACACCAGCAAATTGATATGTGGCAAGATTTCTGCGTTTATCTCCCAAAACCGTAATT
>JAGOUP010000060.1 GCA_018061205.1 Candidatus Levyibacteriota bacterium
GTTATTGATTGTACAACATCTCGGTGGAAAATTCTTCGTGAAGGGTCAGTACACGTTATACTATAATAAATATTATGTTAACACTCTATATTGATAGTTCAAAAATTGATGAAGTAACTGTTACCTTATCAGGAATATTTGGTGAAGAAACAATCATAACAAAAACAAAAAATGTGAGAGGTTCACAAGTAATTTTATCAGCAATAGAGCAAATTTTAGCGAATAAAGAAAAATCGTTACAAGATATTACTGCAATAAACGTTTATGAAGAGAAAGGATCGTATACGGGACGCAGAGTTGGAGCTTCGATTGCAAATGCGCTTTCATATACTCTCAAGATTCCTATAAACGGAAAAGTTGGAGTATTTGTATATCCTCAATACGAATGATATCATCATAGTATGTACAAAAAACTGTCCCATTGGTTTATCCCTCATACGTCCAATAATCATCGAGCCCGAATCCTCCATCATTCCAGTATTTTATTCTTTATCGGTGCATTTTTTCTTTTTCAATTCGTTTTTTCCTATTTGCGAACAGATTTTCCTGCTGTTTTGGGATCATCCATTGATTTATCAACAGAGCAATTGGTGCAAATGACCAATCAAGAACGGGAAAAAAAGCAGCTTGCTCCATTAGTATTGAATGATGCTCTTTCACAAGCTGCTGCTCTGAAAGCAGAGTATATGTTAGCCAACAATTTTTGGGCACACAATGGTCCTGACGGAACAACTCCGTGGTATTTTTTCAAGGAGGTGGGATATAACTATACGTATGCAGGAGAAAACCTGGCAAGAGGGTTTACAGACTCATCGGATGTTATGACTGCATGGATGAATAGTCCAACGCATCGAGAAAATATTCTTTCTTCCAACTATGAAGAGATCGGTTTTGCTGTTAAAAAAGGAAAACTTCTTGGAGAAGATACAACACTCATTGTCGAAATGTTTGGAAATACAAATGCTCTCCCTGTTAATGCCAGAGAACAAGGAAATGAAATGAATGCTCTGCAGGAGAAACAGGTACTACCGGCTTCTGATGAAACAGGGGCAGGTAATAGCGACAATGTTGTCTTAAAAACAACAAGCCTGCTTAGTAGTAGAGCACTATCATCCAATATTGCTCTTTTTGTTTTGGTAGCTTTTATCGGTGGACTCATACTTGATATGGTAGTAGTCTATAGAAAGAAGATTACTCGTGTTGTAGGACATAATCTTGATCACATATTCTTTTTTGCTGCTATAATTTTTATTGTCGTTGTTTCAACAAGAGGACTTGTCTTATGATACGAACACATATAAATCATCACTGGAAATATCACCTTGCGTTATTTCTTATACTTACTTTGGGTGTTATCTTTGCATTTTACGCTAGAGATGACAAACAATTGGAGATGATGATTTTGATCGGAATGGCTTCAATATACATGCTTTTTGGTATAATACATCATTATTTTATGCACGATCTGTCTAGTAAAATTGTGATAGAATATATTGCAATGGGAAGTTTGGGAATTGCCATTGTGTTTTTTGTATTTCGAGGACTTATGTTATGAAAGGAGTTATTTTAGCAGGAGGTTTAGCAACACGACTTCGACCATTAACATGGGTAACAAATAAGCATTTATTGCCTATTTATAACAAACCCATGATCTACTTTCCTCTTGAGGCGATGGCAAAAGCAGGTATTAAGGAAGTACTTATTACAAGTTCATCTGATCATGCAGGTGATTTTACCAATCTGTTAAAAACCGGTGAAGAATTTGGTCTGAGACTTTACTACGATGTCCAAGCAAATCCAAAAGGGGGAATAGCCGATGCAATAGCACTTGCTGAAAATTTTGCACAAAATGAGAAAACGTTGGTTGTACTGGGCGACAATATTTTTAGCTACAATTTAAAAGAAGCTGTTGAAACATTTGATAGACAGGAAAAAGGTGCTGTTGTTTTTGGTATAAAAATGGTAACAGATTCAGGACAATATGGAGTGATTGAAATGGACGAAAGCGGAAAAGTGCTTTCTATTGAAGAAAAACCACAAAACCCAAAATCAGATATTGCTCAAACGGGTATTTATATGTATGATAACAGTGTCTTTTCTTATATAAAATCTCTTTCACCATCCCAGCGTGGTGAATTAGAAGTGACAGATTTGAATAATTATTATTTACAGATGGGAAATTTGACATGTGAGATAATAGATTGGTGGATTGATGCTGGAACATCATATGATGAATTACTCAGAGCCAATAATATGGTGGCTGAAAAAGTTAAAAAAGGAGAGTTATAACTATGGCTGAAGAAAAAACAACAATTGATGGCGTTTTTCTAAAAAAACTCGTTCGACATACTGATGAGCGTGGATTTTTTGAGGAAATTGTTCGAGTAAATGATGAGTTCTTCAAAGAAGGATTTGGACAGCTTTCTCACTCCATGATGTATCCAAATGTGATAAAAGCATGGCATGTGCATAAGACACAGGTTGATTGGTGGTATATTTCCAAAGGAACCGTCAAAGCAGTATTATATGATGCTCGGAAGGATTCACCGACATATAAGACATTGCAGGAGTTTACCATGGGAGAATTTGGAGAAGATATTGTGATAAAGATTCCTCCAGGTGTGGCACATGGGTGTAAGGTGCTAGGAGATACTGCTGAATTGTTTTATATCACCTCAGGTATCTATAATCCTGATGAAGAGGGAAGAATTCTCTATGATGATAGTGAGATTGGATATGATTGGTTAAAAGGCCCCGAAATTAAATAATATGAAGCTTCTTGTTACTGGCGGTTGTGGTTTTATCGGATCTAACTTTATTTTATACTGGCTGAAACAGCATCCACAAGATTTTATCATAAATTTTGATAAGCTCACCTATGCAGGAAATTTAGAGAATTTAAAAGATGTTGAAAAAAATCCACAGTATCGGTTCGTAAAAGGTGATATCACTGATGTCGATGCCGTTACAACTGTTATGGAGGGAGCAGATATTGTTGTCCATTTTGCAGCGGAAACACATGTTGATAGATCCATCAGTGGTCCTGCGATTTTTGTAAAAACGAATGTGTTGGGTACACAAGTACTATTAGAAGCAGCAGTAAAACATAAAATACAGCGTTTTCATCATATTTCCACCGATGAGGTCTTTGGGTCATTAGAACTCGACAGTGACAAGAAATTTGATGAGCATACACCCTATAATCCACGGAGTCCCTATTCAGCCAGTAAGGCGGGTTCAGATCATCTGGTACGTGCATACCATGTGACATATGACTTGCCAATTACTATTACAAATTGTTCAAATAATTATGGACCCTTCATGTTCCCTGAAAAATTTATTCCATTAGCAATTACCAATCTTTTAGAAGGTAAAAAGGTGCCAGTGTATGGAGATGGGTTATATGTCCGTGATTGGCTCTATGTTGATGATCATTGTCGGGCGATTGATATGGTGCTCCAAAAGGGAATTATTGGGGAAACGTATCTCGTGGGAGGTATGACAGATCTTTTACCAAACATTGAAATCGTAAAAAAAATACTCCATATCATGAAGAAAGATGAATCAAATATAGCATATGTTACAGATAGACCTGGACATGATCGGAAATATGATGTTGATTTTTCAAAAATTAAAAATACACTTGGTTGGGCCCCTGAACATTCTTTTGATGAGTATCTAGAAAAAACAGTTGCTTGGTATACAGATAATCAAGCATGGTGGAAATCGGTAAAAAGTGGTGCGTATTTAGCGTATTATAAGCAACAATACGGATCATGAAAATACTTGGTACTGGATTACAAGGACTTATTGGATCACGAATAGTTGCACTTCTTTCTTCGGAATATACATTTGAAAATTTGAGCAGAACAACAGGTGTTGATATTACAAATGCTGATGCTGTCAAAAAAGCTATTGAACAAAGTGATGCAGATATTGTGCTACATGTAGCCGCAAAAGCAGATGTTGATGGATGTGAAAAGGATAAAAGTTTGGGAGAGATGGGAGAAGCATGGAAGGTAAATGTGAAAGGAACGCAACATATTGCACAGGGATGCGAAATGTTTGGGAAAAAACTTATTTATGTTTCAACAGATTTTGTTTTTGATGGGGAAAAGGAATTCTATACGGAAGAAGATAAGCCAAATCCAATCAATTGGTATGCAACAACAAAATTTGAAGGAGAGCAAATTGTACAAGCAATCACTACTCCTTGGATTATTGCACGCATAGCGTATCCTTATCGAAATAATTTTCCTAAAAATGATTTTGTTCGAGCAATAAAAGGAAAATTGGAAAACAATGAACCTATTTCTATGGTTACTGATCATATCATGACACCCACATTTATTGATGACATAGC
>JAGOUP010000061.1 GCA_018061205.1 Candidatus Levyibacteriota bacterium
GATAGTACCCATTGGTTTGTTCACGACAGCAACGAGTGTATTTTTCCATATCGTATGTTTTGTTCCGCCCCCACTGATGGTTATTTTTTTTAGTGATATAGCATTGTCTCTAAATACTTGAAAACATGCTCTCATCGAAAAACAAACACCTTCAATAATAGCCCTGGTCATGTGTGCTCTGGTATGGAGAAGAGAGAGGCCAATAAACGCTCCTTTCAGATTCGTGTTAAAGTATGGGGTTCTTTCTCCTGCTAAAAAGGGGAAGAAAAACAGTCCATTGCTTCCTGGTTTTACAGCAGCAGTATCTTCTAAAAGTGCTTCATAGGTGTATTTGGGATTAATAATATTGTCTTTGAACCATTGGAGAGATAATCCTGCAGTAAGAGTGGCTGCCATATATAAACCTACGCCTTCAAGCGCATGGTTAAGGGTATGTAATCGTTGTTTTTTATCGAGTATCCCTTTTTTTGCTACTGCCAAAAATTGTCCGCCTGTTGAGATTGCAATACTGCCATGGCTTTCCTCAATAAGACCAAGTCCCATAGCTGACATGCTTTGATCGCTCCCACCATAGACGGGAATACCAATGGGTAATCCAGTTTCTGCTGCAACCTTTTTGGTAATCACTCCATATGCGTTTTTCGTGGGAGCGATTGGAGGAAAAAGACTGGGTTTTAGCCCTGCGGCAGTAATCATTTGCTCAGACCACATGTTTTTTTTATAATCAAATGCTCCTGTGGCTAACGCATCGGTAGGTTCTGTTCGGAGCACATTTGTCAGTCGATATGCCAAATAATCTTTTGGTGAAGAAACAGTGACAATTTTTTTGTAGATGGTTGGAGTATGTGCTCTCATCCACATCAGAGAGGGAAGTAAAAAGCCAGTAAATAAAGGATTTCCCGTAATGGTATAAATGGTAGATTTTCCAAGAGTTTTTTGCATGTCATCGACCTCTTTTTGAGAACGTTTATCGAGCCAGACAATAGCATTGTGCACCGGTATCTTTTTTGCATCATAGGCAACAAGCCCATGCATTTGTCCCGAAAGTCCAATGCCGTTAACGTTTTGGAAGCTGATTTGTTTGTGTAATTTTTGCAGTAATTTTACTGTTACTTTCCACCAGACAACAGGATCTTGCTCTGCATCTCCTGAGGAAGGAGTGATGAGTGTATTTGGCAGAGAAACAGAGGCAATAACGATACCGTCATCATTGATGGCGGTTATCTTGATAACTGAAGTTCCTAAATCAATGCCTATATATGTATGCATAATGAACTACGTAGGAGCAAATAGGCTGCAACTTTTTACTAGAAGGTAAGTTTAGCAGTAGCATCAAGAGTGCACTTGACGAGGAGAGAACAGAGATCTGACATGTTTCTGACACCCTTCGGTACACTCAGGGTAAAAAGGCGATGCTTGCGAGAAGTACCAAAACTTATTACAATATGCTCATGGAAACAACACTTATTGAGGCTACGTATCCTTTGTCTTTTCATAAAACTGAAGATGACGTGTTGGGGAAACATCTGAAAAACAGACACAACGTGGTACTCATCGGGATGAAGCGTGTGGGAATCAGCGATTTTTTGCGTTTTTTTCTCTACAGGCCAGAGATCGTCGATACGTATATTGGCGATGGTAAAAAGCATATTTTTATTCCTGTTGACCTCAATGATTTGGTAGAGCGAGAACTCAGGCCATTTTGGATTTTGACGCTGAAGAGACTAGCGGACACTGTATCTACGTCCATAACTGCAACGGATGAGGTTAAAAAGAAAATGGAAGCACTCTTTTCTGAAAGCATCCAAACCCAAGATACGTTTTTAACGATAGATAATATTCGAAAAAGTCTTTTGCTGTTAACGCAGAATGGGTATATGCCCACTCTTTTTTTCCTCAGATTTGATCGCATCAAAGATGTAGCTACGCCTGAGTTTTTCTCAAATCTAGAAGGCATTAAGACTGCAACGCAAGGGCAAGTTTCTTTTGTCTTTACGAGTTATCGGAATTTGGATATGCTTTCTCCTCATGCGTTTCCGAAAGCTTCACTCCAATCTTTTGCCCACACGATGTATCTTCGTCCGGTAACTTATGACGATGGCCTGGTGATTTATAAAACCTATACGACGAAATATGACCTATACATATCAGATGCGTTGCAAAAAGCGCTTTTTGCGCTGGTAGATGGGTATGTACAGTATTTGCATTTGGCGTTGATTTTGTTGCATGAGAAAAAAGATAGCTTGCCTGCGACAAAGGAAGCGTTAGAGGAACTGTTACTCAAGGATGAACGGATTTATTTGCAATCAGAAGAGCTTTGGGAGAGTTTGACAACGGATGAGCAAGCAGTACTCAAGAAGGTGCAAAAAGGTGAGGTACTTTCAGAAGGAGAGAAAGTGTTGGGAAAATATCTTTGGGATAGTGGGTTTGTCGACCCTTCGGCAAGCTCAGGGCAAGTCATTTTTAGTCCGTTGTTTGCGCATTATGTCACCCAAAAAGATAAAAAGGTTATGGAAGCAGGGAGTACTGAATTCACCAAAAAAGAACAAAAGCTGTTCACGCTTTTGAAAGAACATCTGAATGAGATATGTGAGCGAGAAAAAATCATCGAAGGCGTCTGGGCTGAAGTAGAGGAGCTGGGTGTGTCTGATTGGGCCATAGATCGGTTGGTCGCTCGAGTAAGAAGTAAATTGAAAATGCAGAAAAGTGGATTTGAGATTCAAACGATTAAAACAAGAGGTTACAAACTCATCTCATTAGCTGTTTAGCGTCCTCCCTAGTGGCTCGGGTATACATTTTTTGTCACCCATCGTATAAGAAGTTGTTTCAACGAGGTTTGATTAGTATCCAAAATTACCACAGTAATTTTGCCTGATCCTTCGTTCCTGCAAAAATGTACACCCGAGCCACTTTTATTATCATTGATCTACTGTGAACTATGAACCGTTTCTACCCTGAACTGTGCAGCCCGGGAATAGATCGGTAAATCTTCGGGAATTGTCGAAGATCCCTCGAAGATTAAGTGAAGTGGGGGGTTATTTTGAGGCTGTTTTCGTAGGAGTTTCAAGCAAATGACATGCCATTTGTTCCAAGACATTTATATGTGCGTATGTTATGGGGTTTTCCTTGCCAGGCATAATATCTCCATTTTTAATGGTAATGCCATATTCAGTTCCATGGGTAAGATCTAACCGCCAATTGGGAAAATCAGCGAAGATAGTCATTTCCCCTTCAGGGGTTCTGACAACAGAGATGGATACGTTTTCAGAGGTTGCATCGTCATGTGTCACAGGAAGCTGCGGAATACACAGCGCACGCCATGACCCCGGATATTTTTGGGGAATTAAATGTGCGAAATATCCTTCTGCAGCCTTGACTTCTTTTCTGTTTCTTATTGCTTCCTCTTTTTCTCTGTTCCTAATCATCACCGGGCTAAGTTCAGCTAATTCTAACATAAAGGGGAGTATAGATCAGACGTTCCCATCAGGCAATGATGCAGATCACTATAGGTTTTTTTCATTGTCCTGCGGTTGAGGCTGTGATAGAATGAGGCTATGGAGAAGAACTACGATCACACGAAAGTAGAAGATGCTATCTATAAAGAATGGGAAGGAAAAGGGTATTTTAAGCCTGAAGTGAATCCTGATGGGAAGCCTTACAGTATTATCTTGCCACCTCCAAATGCAAATGGAGATCTTCATTTTGGACACGCAATGTTCGTGATTGAGGATATTTTGATTCGATTTCATCGCATGCAAGGAGATGCTGCTTTATGGCTTCCGGGAACGGATCATGCTGGAACGGAGACGCAATTTGTGTTTGAGAAAAAACTGCAAGAGAGTGGAAAATCTCGTTTTGATTTTAGTCGAGAAGATTTATATAAACAGATTTGGGAGTATGTGCAAGAAAATAGGGGAGGTATAGAAAATCAACTACGCAAACTCGGCTTTTCTCTGGATTGGTCTCGGTCCAAGTTCACGCTCGATCCAGATATTGTTGCATTGGTTATTGATACATTCAAAAAAATGTACAAAGATAAGCTCGTGTATCGTGATTATCGATTGGTCAATTATTGCACGCGAGATGGGACATCTTTTTCAGATTTGGAAGTAGAGAATAAAGAAGTTGAAGGCAGCCTCTACTACATCAAGTTTCCTCTCAAAAAGAATGGTTTTATAACCATTGCAACCACTCGTCCCGAAACATTTTTAGGAGATGTTGCTGTTATGGTGAATCCAACAGATCAGCGTTACAGCGCATATATTGGGAAAACAGTTATTTTGCCATTTATAAAGAGAGAAATTCCAATTATTGCAGACGACTATGTAAAGC
>JAGOUP010000062.1 GCA_018061205.1 Candidatus Levyibacteriota bacterium
CCAATGATTTCAAAGACCCCACAAACCCAGGCTCCTTTTTATGAACCTGGTAATACTTTGTTAAATTAGATACAGAAATAATTGCCATAAATACAATTGTTCATGGTAGAGACGGTTCATAGTTCATGGTAAACACGTTTTCTACTCTGAACCATGAACTAATAACTATGAACTAGTAACTACTGTTAGTATATACCAAAAGAAGCTTCTCGGACTACGAGAAACTTCTTTTCCTAAAAAACATTTGCTTTATCGAACTGCTTTTTTGAGAGTTTTCCCTGGAGTAAATCCGGGAGCTTTTCTCGCAGCAATAGTGATCTTTGCACCTGTTTTTGGATTTCTTCCTGGTCTTGTCGCTCGAGAACGAACTGAAAATGTTCCAAAACCCGTGATCACTACTTTTTCTCCTCTTTTGAGAGAATCACGGACTGCATTGAGCATACTTTGCACAGCATCACGAGCTGCTTTATTGGTGAGATTTGCCTTTTTTGCAACCAATTCTACTAAATCTTTCTTCGTCATATTCTCACCTCATTTCTAATCTCTTGTCACTCAAAATTACGAGAGATATTTTAGATATGGTCTACAATACAACGATAACGAAGAGGTGTCAATATATCAATGTTAGCGGCGGCGCCCGAAAATGCGTAGCAAAAGTAAGAAGAGATTAATAAAATCTAAATAGAGTGTTAACGCGCCGATAATTGACTCTTTTTTATCTTCATCGGTTCCTGCATTTCCTATAATATTCATTCTTTTTATTTTTTGTGTATCATATGCCGTTAAGGCAACGAATACTAAAATACCGATATACGTAATAATCCAATAGAGTGTTCCATTTGGCCAAAAAATATTCACGAGTGATGCCAAAATAATACCGATCAATCCCATAAAGGCGATATTGCCTACAGTCGTCAAGTCTGTTTTGGTAACATACCCATACATACTCATCGCACCAAATGTTCCAGCAGTAATCAAAAATGTAGATCCAATAGATGCTGCTGTATAGACGAGAAAAATGGCTGAAAAGGTGAGACCTGTTAATGCTGCATAGAGAAGAAATAAAAGCAGTGCTGTGTTGGCTGAAATCTTTTTAATTGCCGCAGACAACACAACCACTAAACCAAGTTGGAGAATAATCAATCCAAAAAAAAGAATCGGATTACCAAATACTACTTCCATCAGTTTTGCATTTGATGAAGCATACATGGCAACACCTGCTGTTACTACCAACCCAGCACTCATCCATCCATAGACTTTGGACATAAAGGTTCTTGTTTCTAAAGAAGTTGCATCCATGTTATTAGTATAAGTGGTTTGAGATCCTGAATCAAGTTCAGGATGACATTGAGTAGTATTATTAAGCGGCGTTTTGGACAACTGCGCGGAATTCTCTGATTGCGGTGACTTTGACTTCTCCTGGGATCACGAGCTTTTGTGTGACCTCTTCTCTGATTTTTTGTGCAATGATCACTGTTTGGGCATCATCCAGTTTTCCTGGGTTGATGATAACTCTGAGTTCTCTGCCTGCTTCAAATGCATATGCATCATCAATACCTTCATATTTTTTCGCGATATCTTCCATCTCTTTGAGTGTTTTGACATAGCCTTCATAGTCTTCATATCTGGCTCCTGGTCTTGCTCCTGAGATAGCATCAGCGATGTGTACGATGACTGATTCCAGAGATGAGAATGGTTTGTCTTCATGATGTTCTGCAACACAATTGATGATTTTTTCAGGAATATTGAATTTTTTGAGTAATTCAACACCCAACTTTACGTGACTTCCCTCTCCTTCTACAACTTTTCCAATATCATGGAACAAACATCCAAGTCTCACGACATCTGCATCAGCACCAATTTCTTGTGCGATATTCACACCGATTTTGGTTTCTTCCAGTGTGTGCACAACGAGATTTTGTCCAAATGATGTTCTGAATTTGAATCGACCCAAAATAGTGAGGAGTTCTGTTGGGAGATTGAACACACCTGCTTCATGTGCTAACCATTGTCCCTCTTCCAACATGATTTTTTCTACTTCTAGTTTTGTTTGTTGCACAATCTCTTCAATACGAAATGGTTGAACTCTCGTATCTTTCAACAGTTTTTCCAAAGCTCTTTTGGCAACTTCACGTCTCACCTGATCAAAACAAGAAATTCGAATCACGCCTTCTTCATCTAAATCGACATCAACACCCGTTGCTTGTTCAAACGCTCTAATATTTCGTCCTTCTTTTCCTATAATCCGTCCTTTGATACTTTCATCATCCACTTTTATAGCAGAAACTGTATATTCAGGAATATAATTAAGTGCGCCGTGCTTCAAGCTATCAACCAAAAGTTCTCGTGCTTTGAGGTCTGAGGTTCTTTTGGCTTCTTCTTCTCTCTCTTTGATGATTTTCGCAATTGCTTGTGCTTCTTTTGCTTCTATTTGTTCTAAAAGAATCGTTTTTGCTTCATCCCCTGTCATACCGGAGACTTTGGAGAGTTTTTGAATGAGTTCTTCTTGTTTGGTCAAAAGATCTGCTTTTGCAGCAGTAATAGCGTCTCGTTCTTTCTCTAACCGTTCTTCTTTCTCAAGAAGTTTCTTTTCGAGTAATATAAGGTCTGTATCTGCCATAATACGTGTAGACGATAGGAGAAATAGGCTCTAGAAGAGCCTTATTTTACCAAATAAGAGGATATGGATTTCTTATTCATAGTCCTAAGTCTGCCTCTATTATACTCCTTTACCAAATACTTCGTCAATCACGCTCTTTATGACATCATATGAGAACCCTTTTCTCGCTAAAAACCCTCCTACCTTTTGGTACCGCTCATTTGGTTCCATACCTTCATATCGTTTTTTCCGCTTTATTAATAGTTGTTTGGCAATCGTTTTATCATCGGTATTTTCAGTTCTGCTTTGCAGAACCTCTTCAATAATTTCAGCAGCAATCCCTTTTTGCTTCAGCTCCATTTTGATGATCGCTTTTGCTTTTGGCTTGTATTCCGTTCTACTGCGGACAAATGATACAGCAAATTCTCGATCATTCAAAAATCGCATGTCTTTGAGCTTTTGCACAACTGCATCAATAATTTCAGCTGATGGGGGTATAAAGTTTTTTTTCTGCGGTTTCTTTTTTCCCAGCAAATACTCTCGTATTTCTTTTTCACTTCGAGGTCTGAAAGAGAGAAAACGCAGAGATTTAGCCAAAACTGGTGTCACCTCATCCATGGAGATTAGTCCTTTTCATCCGTATCTGAATCCGGTTCTTCAACGCCTACTTGCACTGGGGTACCGCCATCTTTACTGATAGCCATGATTTCTGTTACTATTTTTTTCGCAACATCAGGATTTTCTTGTAAATATTCTTGTACTGCGAGTTTTCCCTGGCCGATCATTTCATCTCCATAGCGATAAAATGCACCGGATTTTTTCAAAATACCCATTTCTGTCCCAACATCCAAAATACCGCCTTCTCTGGAAATACCTTTTCCTGATACTTCAAATTCAGCAATTCGGAATGGTGTGGATACTTTGTTCTTCACAACTTTGACTCTATGCCTGGAACCAACTACTCGATCACCATCTTTGATAGTCTCGATTTTTCGCACATCCATACGAACTGATGCATAAAATTTCAACGCCATACCTCCTGTTGTTGTCTCAGGATTCCCGAACATCACACCAATTTTTTGTCTGAGCTGATTGGTGAAGATACAGACAGTCTTGGATTTTGAAATAACACCGGTGAGTTTTCGAAGTGCCTGAGACATCAACCTGGCCTGAAGACCCATGACAGAATCACCCATATCTCCTTCGAGTTCTGCACGTGGTACGAGTGCTGCTACTGAATCGACAACCAACACATCAATCCCACCTGATCGGATCAGACTTTCAGTTATTTCCAATGCTTGTTCTCCTGTGTCTGGTTGGGAAATCAACAATTCATCGAGTTTTACACCAATCCGCTCTGCCCAAATAGGATCAAGTGCATGTTCTGCATCGATAAATGCAGCCACTCCACCATGCTTTTGCGCTTGTGCAATGGTTGAGAGTGCGATAGTGGTTTTTCCTGATGCTTCAGGACCATAGATTTCTATAATACGACCTCGTGGTAGTCCACCAACACCGAGGGCTAGATCAAGTGGCAAACATCCTGTTGAGATAACAGAAATATCTAGCTTTTGTGCTGCTTCACCAAATCGCATGATAGAACCACGACCATATTGTTTTTCGATTTGATCCATAGCCATTTGGATAGCGGCTTTTTTCCCGGCGGCTTCTACTTGTTGTCCAGAGGGTTCTGAAAATGCAGCTTTTGTACGTGCCATAAC
>JAGOUP010000063.1 GCA_018061205.1 Candidatus Levyibacteriota bacterium
CGTTTAGTTTGATTATTCTATAGGTATCACTTTTATCAATATTCTTACTCCACTCATGCATAATATCTTCTTGCCGAAAATTCCCATTTACCAAAGCAATTCTTTCTTCTATATTTTCCAATAATTCTTTGCCTATTATTTCTTTTTCGGAAATAAAATCTATCGAAAAAATTTCTATCATTTTTTTAGGAATTTCTATCTCTGAAAGCTTTTTATTTCTCGCCCACCAAAACAGTGGCTTGCCTCCCACAGCCTTTGAAGAATACGCCGGATACTCCTGCTCCCTCTTCCCAACAAATGTTTCTAATGCCTTTTCAATCTCTTTTCTTTGCAACTTCGCCTCTTTGACACTCTGTATCTTTCCTAAAACATCATACGTATCTGTTTCAAACCCAAACAATATTTCTACTTCATATGTTTTATCAAGGTGCAAATAATCTTCTCTATTTTTATTCTCTTCACCAATCAACAATACCAACAATCCATGTGCCATAGGATCCAATCTGCCGGCATAACTAACAGTTGTGTCTTTATACTCCGGAGTTTTTTCCTTGAAAAGCTCCACCATCTCAAGTGGTGTTTTACCTAGGGGCTTATCGATGAGAATCACTTGCTGCTTCATGATACAATAGATACTCTATGCAAACCGACCTGCCTTTTATCCTCATTGCTCTATTGATCGGCTTTGCTGCTCTATTTTACTTCATTAATAGAAAATTATCTGCACTACAAAAACCAAAGGATGACGCAACACTGTTGGAATGGCTCAAGAGTATGCAAGGATCACTGGAATCGACCAATAAGACCCTGAATGAGGCAATGCGCACGTCATCACATGATACGGCAAAAGTGCTACAAGAAAATACCAGACAACTCAACGAACGATTGGATAAAGCTGCAGCAGTCATACGTGATGTTGGAAAAGAAGTCGGACAAATGAGTGAAATAGGACGGAGCATGAAAGAACTGCAAGATTTCTTGAAGAGTCCAAAACTCAGAGGAAATATCGGAGAGCAAGTACTCAAAGATCTGATTGCACAGATGTTCCCAAAAAGTAGTTTTCATTTGCAGTATACATTTAAGTCTGGTGAAAAAGTCGACGCTGCTATCCAAACTGATGCAGGAATCCTCCCTATCGATTCAAAATTTCCCATGGAAAATTTTCAAAAAATGGGAAAAGTATCTGATGAAAAAGAAAAAACACTGCTCGAAAAGGAATTTATCCGAGATGTTAAAAAACACATCGATGCGATTGCCAAAAAATATATCTTGCCATCTGAGGGCACTATGGATTTTGCACTCATGTATGTGCCATCTGAATCCGTATATTACGAACTGGCAGGACAAACAGACTTAATGGATTATGCGAGAAAATCTCGCGTGTATATCGTCTCTCCCACTACACTTTATGCACATTTACAAACTATCCTCCTTTCCTTTGAAGGGAAAAAAATAGAGAGTAGATCAAAGGAAGTTTTTCAACTACTTCGTGCACTCCAAATAGACTATGACAAGGTAAATGATAACTTGGGAGTGTTGGGCAAACATTTGAATAATGCCTCAGGACAATTTGCATCAGTATCCACAGGATTTGGACAACTCGGACAGAAACTCCAATCAACCAAACAGTTAGAAACAGCAGTTCTGGAAGAACTCAAAGATGGCACAAAATAGCCTCAAGGCTTATAGTGCTCTTGACAAATAGTGATTGGTCTTGTATTATCTTTTTAACAACAAAAGAGTGCGTTGACGAAGAAGAGTAAATAGAAGAAGACGTTTTAGCAAGTGCTGACAGCTGCAAGCAGCATAACAAAAACTTTTATTGAAGAGAGCTTCCGAGCACAGAACCGAAGAAAGTTGAGAGACAAGTAGGTTCACAAATGAGTTAACTGACCTCTGTCAAGGTTTACACAGAGCTTTTTTTGCGCCAATTTTTGGCGCCAGTTAAAAACGAGGTGGTACCGTCCGTAAAGGGCCCTTGTATATTTTCAAAGCAATTTGAAGATGTACAAGGGCTTTTTTAATGCCTAAAAGGAGGTGAATAATTATGAAAACAAAAACAACATATCAAAAAGTTGCATCATATGAAGGGAAAGTGGGAGAAGTCAAAAAGGTTCTTCTTCTCTATTCTGGTGGACTTGATACATCAGTCATGTTGAAATGGATCCAAGATCAATACAAAGCAAAAGTTATTGCGTTAACTCTCGATATTGGACAACAACATGATGATTTAGAAGCAATCAAGAAAAAAGCGCTCAAATTTGGAGCAGCACATGCGATTGCACTAGATGTAAAAGAAGAATTTGCCAATGAGTATTTAGCAAAAGGAATAAAAGCAAATGCTTCTTACCAGGGAGATTATCATTTGTCGACCCCAATAGGACGCGCAATTTTAGGGAAAAAAGCTGTGGAAATAGCCAAAAAATTTGGGGCAGATTGTATCGCACATGGTGCTACTGGAAAAGGGAATGACCAAGTACGAATTGAGGGCTATATTTTGACCCATGATCCTAAAATGAAAATTATTGCACCGGTTCGTGAATGGATGATGGATCGAAATGAGGAAATAGCGTATGCAATAAAAAATCATATTCCTATTCCTGCAGGGATAGATTTCCCCTACAGCGATGATGACAATATGTGGGGAATTACTTGGCAAGGTGGAGAAATTGTTGATCCTAGCAAAATCCCACACGAAGAGAAATTCCTAACAACATATACTCTACCCAAAAATGCTCCAGATACAGAAGAATTTGTAAAAATTACTTTTGCAAAAGGCATCCCAATAAAACTGAATGGAGAAAAATTAAAACTATCTATTCTCATTCAACAATTAAATAAAATTGCTGGAAAACATGGGGTGGGAACGGTAACACTCCTAGAAGATCGTCTCGTTGGATTGAAGGATCGAGGAGTTTATGAACATCCGGGAGCACATGTGATTATTGAAGCACATAAAAATCTAGAGAAGTATGTATCAACACGAGCACTCAATGAAATAAAAGCAACCATGGATGTGAAATGGGGATATTTATGTTATGAGGGATTATGGTTCGATCCGAGTATGAAAGCAATCAATGCATTTAATGAGTATGTAAATGAAAAAGTTACCGGGGAGGTAACAATAAAACTCTATAAAGGAAATGCATATACCGTAGCACTCACATCACCATATGCACTTGATTATGTTTCCTTCAATAACAGTGAAGGATACGATTTTAATGTCAATGCGAGTGCAGGATTTATAGAAATTCATAGTTTGCAAATGAAACTAGCAAATCAAATAAAGACAAAGTGAATTTCTCTTAGAACTGTGGGGTAGATTAAATTTCCCCACACTTTTGAGAATAATAGTTATGAAAAAATTGTGGGAGAAAAATAAAGAAAAAATGAACTATCTTGTAGAAACCTTTGAAACAAAAGGGGATTTGTTATTGGATCAAAAACTCATTCCCTATGATATACAAGGATCACTTGCTCATGCACAAATGTTATTCCATATTGGACTTCTCACAAAAAAAGAATACGAAATACTAAAGGGTGGGTTAGAAAAAGTATTAGAACTTTATAAAAAAGGAGGATTTCAGTTAGTTTTTGGTGATGAAGATATGCATACAAAAATTGAAAATTATTTAACCACTACATATGGAAATGTGGGCAAAAAAATTCATACAGCTCGTAGTAGGAATGATCAGATCCTTACGGCATTGAGACTATATAGCAAAGACTCTTTACAAAAAACAATTTCTGAAACTAAAAAATTAAAAAAAAGTTTTGAAGGGTTTAGCAAAAAATACAAAAATATTTCTTTACCAGGATATACCCATATGCAAAAAGCTATGCCAAGTTCTATAGACCTTTGGGCAAAAAGTTTTGTAGAAGCATTTACCGATGATATATCTGTATTACAATCTACCCATAAACTTATTGATCAATCTCCTCTTGGATCTGCAGCTGGCTATGGACTCCCTATCACCATAGATCGTGCATATTCTGCAAAGCAATTAGGATTTGCTAAGGTACAAAACAATCCACTCTATTGTCAAAATTCAAAAGGAAAATTTGATGCAAGTATCTTGTCTTCTCTCATGAGTATACAAATGGATATAAATAAATTTGCATCTGATGTTTTACTCTTCACAACTTCAGAATTTAATTTCTTTGAAGTTTCTCAATCGCTATGCTCTGGATCAAGTATTATGCCACAAAAGAAAAATGTTGATATTGCAGAACTTCTACGA
>JAGOUP010000005.1 GCA_018061205.1 Candidatus Levyibacteriota bacterium
ATGATAAACTTAATCAATAGCAATATAGCAATGTAACAATTTTTGTTATGGAAAACCTTTTTAACATCAATCAAGCAGCTTTTATTCTCAAAGTTCACCATTTAACGGTCCGCCGCTATATAAAGGAAGGACGCCTCAAGGCAATCAAAGCTGGTGGGAACGTGCGCATCAAAGAATCTGAGCTCCAAAACTTCAATAAAGACTTTGCACCCTACACTCGCATCAATACCCAACTTCCTCCGAGGCGACGTAGTGTCACTTCAAAGATATTCACCAGCAGTGATCCCCTGTTTAGACTCCGAGGAAGAGGGGCAAAGCTACACGTAAATATCTAAATCAATATGATAAGTAATACCATTATAAACATCAAAAAGGATCATCATGACAAGTAAGAAAATATATCTCACTGCTAGTCTTTTTGAAGCATTTATTGACCGAGCACATCCAAAACATGAACAGGCAAATGCCTTTTTTCGCTTCTTTGGAGACGATGAATATATCCTTTATACTGATATACAAACTATCATGCAAGCGTATACTACTATCTACAAAGACATCAGTGCATCCCTCGGAAAAGACTTTATGCGAACCATGATTATCTCCGACATCAATATCCTCTATCCTGAAGATAGTGATATAAAAGCAGCAATGAAAGCACTGATGGCATATCAATCAAATGAATTGTCATTTCCCCAAGCGCTCACCGCAGTTCTCGCTGAGAAGCGAGAGATTTCGCAGATTTGTACATTTGACTATCTCCACCCCCTGTTCGGCCAAACACCTTTCTTCTTGCCGATGTAGACTTGCAAGGGTAAAGCGTGAAGGGAAAAGGGGGAAACAGAAACGATACATGATACTAGAACGCAAACAGTTTGAGATTCGGAATTTGAGAGAAATGTTTGGTATTCAGCGTCACTACTGTAGCTTCTATCTCTAGAGCAGATGCTGCGATGATGTAATCTTGGGCGCTAAACGTTTTCCCAGTATCTCTATATAACTCCCCTGCTGCTTTCGCAATTTTCTCAGTTAAATCCACTTTCTTAAAATTACCAATGAGCAAGTTTATTTCTTCCTTTACTGAGGATGTCTTACTGCTTTTTCCAGAAAATAGTTCATATATGACAACTGTGGGTATAAATAGATATGCCTTCTCTTCTTCTAAAGCATCAAAAATTTGTTTACCTGCCTTCCCTCTTCGCAAGTAATCAATCAATATACTCGTATCGAGAATATATTTCATTTCTTTTTCTTAATTGTAGTAAAATCTATACCCTTATCCCAATTGCCAAAATCTCCCCATGCCCCTTTCTTTCTGGTTGGCGCAATCTCTTCTACTGTATAGTCTTTCAAAAGACCATATGTTGCATCTAAGGATTTGCGTAAAGCCTTCCAATCAGTTCCCTGTTTTTGTGGTTTGAGAACTGCTACGATTTTTTTATCCTTTTCAATCACCACTTCCTTCCCTTTTGCCACTTCATCAAGCAAGGAAAAAAAGTTATTTCTCGCTTTGGTCGCTGATACGGTAATACTATTCATATACATCTATTTTATCCCTCAATGTACATCTTGTCAATAGAGAATGGTGGAATTTTTACTCTCAATATCCAACACCGGGTGTTGGATATATTATTTCGGATTGATTATGGAGATATACAGAGCTTCGTAGTTGTCTACCATTCTCTCAGCAGTGAAGTGCTCCTCTACTCGCTTTCGGGATAGCTGACGCATCTTTGTGTAGTCTTCAAGTGATAAGGCATACAGTCTTTCAACTGCTTCTTTCATACCTTCGATTCCTGTTTTTTTGATGATGAAATCCCCCCTGATATCATCATCTGATGGATTGACCAAAAACCCTGTCTCGCCATCAATGACTATTTCTGGTACCGATCCCCTCGCAAATGCAATCACCGGCGTTCCTGTTGCCATGGCTTCTATCATCACCAACCCAAACGGCTCCTCCCACTGCAACGGAAACAAAAATGCTTTGCCGTTGCCCAAAAAAGCAGCTTTTTGTGCATCAGTTGGAAAAAATCCAAAGATAGCTATCTTGCCTTCTTTTTGATATGGTTCAATCGTTTCTTTGAAATAATCACTCTCTTTGTAATTGTCACTACTGGCAATTGCTAATTTTTTCTGTGTACTCAAAGCTGCTTGTATCGCAATGTCTACACCTTTGTCAGGCAATATTCTCCCAATAAATACTAAATCATCAGATGTATTTTCTATCAATGGATACTTTTCAAGATCTATTCCATGATAAATATTTGCAACAAAATTAAGTCTCACAATACTTTTTCGCTGAGACATACTGATTGAGACATAGTTCTGTTCTTTAAACAATGTTAATCGTTCATATTCAATCGTATGCTCTGTTTGAGGAAGCGGATCGTGCAATGTATAGATTGTAGGAAATCCAGTCACTTTATCAAAATAATGTGCGGTAAAATTAATAAATGAATGGATGATATCTATCTTTCCATCTCGCGCATCCAGATATGCTTTCATGGTCAAATCATTTTCAAAATCTGATCGAACAACCTCACTCGTTCTAAATTTTCTGGCATCTTCATCAAGGTTTTTTGCTCGTTCATAAACCAAATTTGTATCAGTCAGTTGTTCATTTCCCGAAATACTCTCCCCTGTTGTTTTGACATCTGAAGAAGTATAGAACAATACTGTATGACCTTTTTCTTTCAATCCATTTACCAAATCAACAGCAAGAGGAAGCGGGGCAAATATTTTCCCATCACCATATGCATGAGTAGTCAGAATATCAGGAAGAAGAATTCCAATCCGCATAGTTATTTTTTTTGAATAAGCTCTGTATAAAGTGCTTCATATCCCTCAACCATTTTAGCAATACTAAAATGGTCCTCTACTCGTTTTCGACAATCAAATGCCTTGATGCTCTCTATCTTTGCCAATGCTTCAGCAAGACCGTCTATATCCTTTTCCGGTGCTACCACAAACCCTGTTTCTCCTTCTGCAACCACTTCACGCACTGATCCTCTATCAAATCCTATGACTGGTGTCCCACAACTCATGGCTTCTGCCATAACCAATCCAAAGGGTTCTTCCTGATTGATCGTCATCAAAAATACTTTTGCATCTTGCATCAATGAAACGACTTTTTCAGTAGACAGTGATTGCTTTGGAGACACATCTCCTACCCACTGAATCTGTTCATTTAAATGTGGTTTTACATCTTGCTCGAAAAACGCAGGATCTTCTACTACGCCGCCTAACATAAGATTACTCCCAGTTTTTTGTGCTAAGGCGATAGCATGCCGCACTCCTTTCGGATCCATAAATGTGCCATCTGCATTTTTAGCTTTTGGTAATCTCCCTAACCAGAATAAATAATCCCCTTTTTCTTCTTTGTATGCATATGTTTTTGTGTCTACCCCGTTATAGACCACTCCAGCAAATTTCGTCTTTTTATACAGCTGTGTATATGCATGTGACAGGGCAACAAAAGAAGAATTGTGAAACAAAGAAAGTGTCTCATCCATATAATCGTCATATAGTGCATGTAATGTCGAAAGTAATGGAATCTTCAATTGTGTATCGACGATATGAGGAAAAAAATCAGGATACGTGTGATTGTGAACGACGTCAAAGTTTTCTTGCAAAGCAACTATGTGCTTTGCCTGCATCGTTAAAAAAGCAATATCGCGAATAAAATCATTCTCAACAGGAGGAAGAGATGTCCATCCTTTCGGGATAACGGGAATGATAGTGGCACCCTCCACAATACTATCTCCTGTTCCCAAAACGCTCACATCATGTCCTCTTTCAACAAGCCCATGTGCTACTTCATAAATGATACGGGAACGAGAAGCAAATTCATCTGGTGCAATACGACGTTTTAAACTAGAGACAATGAGGACTCGCATATAAGAAGTATATCAGTTTTAGGAGGTATTAGAAAAGGAAGGTTTTGATTGGCATGATTTTTTTCACCAATCTATCCAGTGGTCCAGCATCAACAATTTTTTCTTTCACTCGTGTTTCTTCATATAACTTTTCAAATCGTTGGGCAATTTTGGGCCATGCAAATTTTTCAATAACTGTTTTATACCCATTGTCACGAAGCTTGATACGTCGTTCATCATCTAAAAGCAACGCGTTGACCACGGTTCCCAACTCTTTACTATTTCGTGCTTTGATCAGTGTTCCATTTACTCCATCAGCAATAATAGAAAGCACGCCACCTTTTCTGGTTGCAACGACTGCTGTTTGTGCTGCCATCGCTTCTAAAATAGTGAGACCGAGTGGTTCATCCCATACAGATGGTGAAACATACAAATTTGCTCGTTCGTAAAATGCGTGATACATAGGATTGGATGTTTGCATATAGCCAACCAAAATAACATTTTTCAAATTTCGCTTTTTTATTTCTGCCTCTAAAACAGGTCTTTCAGGACCATCACCAACAATCATAATAGTCCCTTTGATTTTTTCAGCAGCACGTACGAGATAGACAACACCTTTGTTTTTTGTCAAACGACCGGTAAATAGTACGATCTTTTGCCCTGCTACTTTGTATTTTTTATCTATCTCTCCCATGACTTTTAAATCACGTTTGAAAGGAGCCAAATTGACTCCCCCAGGAATCACGAGTGTTTTGCGCTTTATGGCATATCCAAAGATTTGAAAATACCATTTCTTGGTAAAATCTGAAACTGCTGTTATGTATTTTGCTCCTCTGTTGGCATCTGAGATGAGTGGGATGAATCGTCTGTCTTTGACCAGATAGGCTAAATCACTGCCATGAGTTGTCATGATATATCGAATACCAAACATGGCTTTGATGGTACGACCTATTTCAGGAAGAAAAGCAGTATGGAAGACATGCACAACATCCGGTTTGAAATCCTCCACTGCTGCTAACGATGTATGAAGATATGTAGCGTATAAATCCCCGAGTTCCTTTCCTTTCATCTCTCCGAGTGGCTTGGCTTTTGGCATTTCCGGATGACCAACAAATACTGCTTGGGGAGCATTGACCGAATAGAGTTTGATATCTGCGAGTTGTCTTTTGTCTGGCGCGACAATACCCACGGTATGACCCCGTTTGATCAATTCAGCTGACAGTTCACGAAGATATGAACCGCTGCCATTCCCCCATAGTGGAAACATGTATAGGAATAGAATGCGCATAATTAAAAGCTATTTACCATTTATCATTCTCCATTTGCCATTTATTTGCAATATATCAATTTAAAAATTTTCAATGGAAAATGAAACCTGGAAAATGGAAAATCCGTTTGGTCAGTATACCATATGGAAGGCAAATCGTATATATAGTAATCGTGTTTGGGATGAATCTAGTGATGATTGGGTGTTTATAGTCTGGGATTCCTCTCCTTTGTCATGCTGAGTGAAACGAAGCATCTTTGCTATAAGATTCTTCACTTCGTTCCCTCCAAAGGCGGGCAGGCAGGATGACAAGGATGAATTGTCCCTGCCTCGCCGGCAGGCGGGCTTTTTTCTTGTCACTTAAAATCTCCTTTTGATAAAATGCATCAAAATACATAGTAATATACTTTAATACACAGTAATGCATCTAAAATTGAGGTGTTTACAAGGTTTTGTATGCTGGATTACTTTCTTCTTCACAGCACATCTGCTACAATCCGCGCAGTTAGCAATTAGCAACTGGCAATTAGCTATTAGTAATTGCTGCTAGACGCTAGACCCTAGTTTCTAAACGCTAGCACGCACTTTGACAGAATCTACTTAGTAAATACACTATTCCAGACAAGACTGTGGTTCGATACAAATCGAGCTAGATTCTTGTTTGGAATACACGTACGCTGGGGGTAACGATGCTTGCCTTGATCATTCTCGGTATTTGCATAGGGATACTGACGTTGCTGCTTCTAGGAGTGATGGGATGGGTATGGTTTACACACTACAAAGTGTGCCATGTCTGTCATAGACATTACTCAATGCGCCAGATAAAACAAAACATCTGCAAATCCTGCAGAAAAGTTTAACTCACCTTGGAGGTGCCGGCAAACGTCGGGGTTCGCACACCCCACTAGCCTTCCAAGACCAGGTTTTGGAAGATCGCCGATACGAGACATAGATAGTGGTCTGAAAGGACTACGACCATGGGCTTTTTCAGTAAGCTTTTCGGGGGTCGTAATAACACCCCGAAAGCACCGACAATGGTGGAGCTCACCGATGCTGTGAATGCAGCACTGCTTGGACTCAACGTCACCATCGGTGAACCAGGCCAGGTTTTCGTCAATCCACTGATTGACGCAGAAGTGAGCGAAAGCAACGGAGCACAAACGCTTCGCATGCGAGCCAATGGCGACACAATCTCTCTGGCGTACCTCGCAGGCATGGCAACGGTCGTACTCAAAGGTGCTCACTCGGCGAACGCTGGTGAGGTCATCTTTGAGACGGGAATCTCCACTCGCGTAGTGAGAGGAAAGTTGCCAAAATCGATAGCGGTGGGAGATCGGATCACCTTCAGCAAGCTGACGACACCAACCATGGTGAAAGCTCAAAAGGCTGAAGGAAATCCTGCCATAGCGTGAACAGGAATTCACCAGAGCTAAGTAGACTGTCAGTGCGAAAGCCAAGTACCAGTCGGTACCTGGCCAGGCACTGGCGGAGAGAGATCGGAGCCAGGGGCTTCAGGTTTGGGCAGTGATGCCCCTTCCTGGGGCCCCGGCCTCACAATCTCACCACATCTCCGCCAGCGCAAACATACTCTCCAAATTTTCATTTACCAATTTTCAATTTCCATTCAATTGACAAATGATACAATGATTCATTGATTGAAAATTGTTACTTGATCATTGAAAATTATGCTTCTGAGGTTAATTTGAGGCTATCTTGAACTTCTCTTTGAGAACTAACCACACAAACTCTACCAACTTTATTTGTCTCTTCCACCTACTTGGCTGAAGAAAAAGCCGCCATAACCACTCTAGCCCTATGTTCCTCATGAGCCTAGGCGCTCTCGGCAAACTACCACTAACTATATCAAACGATCCCCCTACCGTCATCGCAACTCGAACTGGTAGTTCCTGCAAATGAGCATGGATCCATTCTTCCTGTTTTGGAAAACCGAAACCGACGAACAGTATGTCTATGGTCACTGGTCGCTGGTCTTTGGCAAATCTTTTTTGTATGTTTTTTGCAGTAAAATCGTCCGGATTTCCAGCTTCAGCGAGTAAAATCTGAAGAGTGGGAAACGTACTTTTCAAGCACTCTGATGCTTTTAGTGCTACATCTCCTTTTCCTCCCAAAAAGCCCACCGTTATAGGCCGTGTTGATACCTTTTCACAGAGATTTTTCATGAAATCAACGCCAGTAATGCGACTTTTGAGAGTTTTGCCCAAAATCGCCCCAGCCACGACCACTCCTACCCCATCTGGGAGGCTGATGTGAGCACTAGTGAGAATATCAGCAAACCGTTGATGATGGGTTGCATAGACCAAGATTTCAGGATTTGGGGTAGTGATGAACAGTTGCCCTTTCTCATTTTCGATAAAATCCACTACATACTCTAGGATGTTTTCCTCTGTAGCATCAGTGACACCAACTCCAAGGATTTCTTTTTTCATTAATTGCGTCTTCATACTATAATCCTTTTCTGCATTTTTATTATAGCAGTTTTCTGCCTCTTGTCGAATACTATATGTATACAACATTTGAGGCTAATCAGCACGCCTTCACAGCTAGAAATACTGCTTCTTTCTGGATGTGATTTTGCCTACAACTATAATACACCTCCTCTCTCCACTATCACAAGAGAAACTACCCTATTTTGTGAAATGCCCTTTTTCCACGGAATTACTATAGGAAGATATTGGTCTTAGAGTATGCATTTTTGAGGCTAAAATGCTGAAATTGCTCTATTGCTCTATTGCTCTATTGCTTGTTAAGGATAACAATCGAACAATCAGCGAGCATATGAGAGCGATAACAATGAAACAATTACGGGATGGGATTCTTCACGTCGTTCAGAATGACAAATAGAAGTTACTTTCTTGTGATGCTCCGCTTATACAGTTCTATATTCTCCACAGCGACTCCAGTACCCCGGACTACGCACAGGAGTGGGTCTTCGGCTATGTGGCAGGGAACGCCGGTCATGTGGGTCATGAGTTTGTCGAAGTTTTTCAAAAGACTACTGCCGCCTGACATGACCACGCCCTTGTCGATGATATCTGATGCGAGTTCTGGAGGAGTTTGTTCCATCACCCCTTTGGCACCTTTGACAATTTCTAAAAGTACTGGCATGATGGCTTCATTTATTTGTGTCTCAGTAACCTCAATAGTTCGCGGAAGTCCTGAAACACTATCTCTCCCCCGAACTTCCATTTTCGCTTCCTCTTCTTTCCCCTTTACGCTTGACGCTTTCCCCTCTTCTATAAACGCGTTCGCTATTTCAATTTTGATTTCTTCAGATGTTCTGTCTCCGATGAGCAAGTTGAATTTCTTTCGAACATACAGTGCGATCGCTTCATCGATTTTGTTCCCAGCAACTCGCACTGAGGTACTCACGACTACGCCACCTAAAGAAATAACAGCACACTCTGTTGAACCACCACCGATGTTGATGATCATATGTCCTGCGGCCTGTGCAATGGGGATTTTGGCGCCAATCGCCGCAGCGAGCGGCTCATCTATCAAATAAGCAGTTCGCGCGCCAGACGCCATCGTCGCGTCGAGCACCGCACGGCGCTCGACCTGCGTCACACCGGATGGAATACACACCATCACTTCTGGTTTGAAAAAGCGGGATTTGCCGCATGCTTTGTCGATAAAGTAGGTCAACATGGCTTCGGTGATCGTGTAGTTGGCGATCACACCATCTTTCAGAGGACGCATGGCAACAATATTGCCGGGTGTTCTTCCCATCATTTCTTTAGCTTCTTTTCCGACTGCCACAACTCTATCTTCTTCAGCAGTGACGGCAACAACAGTCGGTTCATTCAATACAATGCCCTCACCAGCCAAATACACCAATGTATTGGCAGTTCCGAGATCGATACCGATACGCTTGTTTGAGAATTGTGAAAACATAAAGAATTTTCAATTTGAAATTTGAAATTTGAAATGAATTTTTAAAATTAAAATATTAAAACATTTAGATTTCATTGAAAATTTAAAATTAAAAATTTCAAATTATATATATCAATATACGTATAAAGTGGATCAATTTTATCCCTGAGCGTGTGTTCTTTGAGTATACCCTCGCTGATTACAACTTGCAAGGCTTTTTTGAGACGAGTATAATTAAAAAGATTTTCCATTTAACATTTATCATTTTCCATTGAATTCTCAAATTTATAAAATTGAAAATAAATGGCAAATGGACAATGGCAAATGACAAATCGCATCCTTATGCGTATTCGTTATAAAATGCTTCTCATCATCGTCACCCTGCTAATATTGGGGATGATCACCACTGGTGTAATTTTGTATGGCATGGGGTATCGATTGGATAGCAAAGTCGGACTCACCGGAACAGGTCTTTTGGTCGTGACCAGTCAACCTGATGGTGCGGAAGTATGGATCAATGATCGACTCACCACTGCAACGAACAATACGATCAATCTCTTCCCTGGCGAATATAAAGTCCGTATCTCAAAAGAAGGCTATTTTCCCTGGGAAAAAAATATAAAAGTCACCAAAGAAGAAGTATCAAAAGCAGATGCGCTCCTCTTTCCAAAAGCACCAAAATTGGATAGCATCACGGCAAATGGCGTACTCAGTCCTGTGATTGATCCCTCCCAAACCCGTATTGTATACAATGTCGCTTCCCAATCTGCAACACTGAAAAATGGTGTGTATGTCCTCGACATGCGCAACAGACTCGTGCTGACACTGCAAGGAAACTCCAGTCAAATTGTCAATGACACGATCGCCCCCTTTTCAGAAAGCCACCTCAGTTGGTCACCGGATAGCACTGAACTCATCGCATCTATCTCTGCAAATGGTCTCCAAGGATACTACCTCCTCAATTCAGATAGCTTCAATAACACACCACAAGATGTAACCGTGACGCTCCCAACAGTACAAGAAACATGGGCAGTAGATACCACAAAAGAACAAACAGCTCGACTCTCTACTCTCAAAAAAGGCGTGCGTTCGATGCTCAACAAGTTCGATATCATCGCGTGGTCACCGGATGGTACCAAGATTTTGTATCAAGCATCTGACTCTGCTACTCTGCCAATTGTTATCACTCCACGACTCATCGGTGCTAATTCCACACAGGAAACAAGAAGTATTCAAACAGGCAAAACCTATGTCTATGACATCAAAGAAGACAAAAATTATGAAATAACGGTTGATGAACCAATCATCGAACCCACCCCCACACCAGCAACAGATGCTATTGCGAGTGAAGAAGATCCAACACCACCAGTTGAAAAAGCACCACGAGCACTCAGATGGTTCGCTGATTCCACTCATCTGATTTATGTCCACAACAAGAGAATCGATATCATGGATTTTGACGGTGTCAATCGAACCACTGTCTATGCAGGCCCTTTCATCGGTAACACGGTCTACTCCTGGCCTGATAGTTCGAAGATCGTCATTTTGACAGACCTGGGGAATCCCTCTATTCTACCGAATTTGTATACGATAAGTGTGAAGTAACAACTAGTTCATAGTTATGAGTTCATGGTTCATAGTAGAAAACGTATGGACTAATGGGCTATTACTCTGAACTACGAACCCTGAACCCTGAACTATTACTTATAGTTTCACTTCATTCGCATTTATCCCACTTGGAACTTGTGGAGCAACGTCTCTCACTGGCTTGGCGAAAACGAGCAAACGTTTCCATGTGGTTCCTGGAGGCCAACAGGTCTGCATGATGAGGGTTTCATCAGGAGCTGTTTGGCTATCTACCAGATAAGACACATCTGTTGGGTCAACAATCCTACTATCAGTCACCACGTAGTTGTATCTCACGTTTTCAAAATAAACGATGACTTCGTCCCCTATTTCTACGTCTTTGAGCAAGTAAAAGATCGCATTGTAGCGTCCCACATTCCACCAGTTGTCTGTGGAGTGGGCAAAGAGATACGTATTCCCTTTGTGTCCTGGAAACACGGTTCCTTTGGCATGCGCGACTCCTAGTTGGAGTGCATCGGTAAATTCCTGTTCATTTCCAGGATCAACATTTGGCACGATGGTGGCATTGGCATTGATTTTGGGGATGAGGATACTAAACTGCGTGTCTTTGGGTACGATGATTTGATCTTTTGCACCAAGGAGTGCACCAAAACCAGATGTTGCGAGCTTTGGGGCTGTCCCTTCTTTTTGCATCAGCGCACCGAGTGGGCTGGTCGTATTTTTGACCTGAGCAGGATCAGCCACGGTATAGGTCACTCCCCGCCATTGCGCAATGCGATACATACTCTCAAAGTAGAGTGCAGGCCCAAACGTCGCCACCACCCCAAAAATAGCAAAGAGGATGAGAAAGTTGCCAATAGAGCGAAGTACCAGATAACGAATCACTTCTGAACGGGTCATAGAGTTATTGTATCGAGTGCTGTGCTAAAATACAAACTAGATAATTTTCAATTTAAAATTAAAAATTTCAAATTAATTTCGTCCCCGTAGTTCAATGGATAGAACATGCCCGTCCTAAGGGCCAAATGACAGTTCGATTCTGTCCGGGGGCACAAACGCTTCAAGACTGATACAGAAGCACTTTCAAGGCCTGGCCTAAAAATAGCAATAAATTTGACTCCATGAACACACCGATTACTGCTTTACAAAAATGCAGTTATACGTATAATAAGCAGATGGCTAGCGTAAAAGAACAAACCCACAATATAGCAGACATTCCTGAACTACTCAGGCAATCTCCACTACCAGGTGAAATTCTGCTGCTTACCGATAAAGCAGTCATTATGACCGGAAGATCTAACCCAGCACTTGCACAAGACGTGGTGCAATTTTTAAGCGTGGGTCCTGAAGCATTGCGTCTTCATGAACCGGTAACTATTTTCCCAAATGGGGAATCAAATGTACAGATAGCCGAAAGTGTCCGAGGAAAAAGCGTCTATATCATCAATACTGGTGGCGCAAATCCCGACAATCTACAGGACGCTACAGCTCCACAAGGAACAAAAAATCCGTTGAGACCGAGAAGTGTCGATAATGCGATTATGGAAACGCTGTTCATGATACAGGCTGCAAAAATTGCAGGCGCTGAAAAAATCGAGGTCATAACTCCTTGTTTACCATACTCAAGGGGAGATAGAAAAGATGAACCACGCAAAGCTATACCAGCAAAAGTTGTACTAGACACCTTTGTTGCAACAGGTGCAACAGGAATTACCGTGGTAGATATTCATGCAGATCAAGAACAGGGATTTGTGAATATCCCAGTCAACCTCCTTTTTGCAGGTCCATTGCTATTAGAAGAAGACCTCAAAGGTGATAGGAATACACTACTGTTTTCATCAGCTGATTTAGGAGGAGCAAAGCGTGTTGCAAAACTTGCTGAATTGGCTGGAATTGGGGCAAATTATGCGTTTATTAATAAACAAAAACCTGAAGTAGGAAAAGCAGAAGCAACACATATTATTTGTAATGTCCCTATTGAAGGTCAGGATGTCAAAGTGGTAGAAGATATGTTTGATACTGGAGGAACTGCCGTAGCAGCTGCAGAAGCGCTAAAAAAAGAAGGAGCAAAAACCGTCATGCTGTATGCAACTCATGGAATCTTTAGTGGTGATACAATCATGGAGCGAATTAACAATCCTGCGATTGATGGAATTGTTGTAACAGATTCTGTGTATATTCCTGAACACATACGGAACCATCCGAAAGTAAGGATCGTATCAATAGCAGGCATGCTTGCTCATGCAATTGCGAGAATTCATACCGGCGGTTCACTCACTGAGCTTATCCCCAAAAAATAACGGCATCACTTCTCATTCTTTTCTGCTTTTTTCATGAAGGCGTTGAATTGGGTTTCTTGTTTCGGGTGAGCCGCTGAAGTGAACGGACTAGCTGCATTTTTACTGCGTTCCAGTTGAATACTCTGGATATGCCCTACTCTATTTTTGGCTTCTTCACTGGTCAAAAATAGCTGTGCTGGTGAGGTCATTTTCTGTCTCTCCTCGTCACTTTTTAACGATTCGATCTTGGCTTTTTCCAAAATGCGTGAACCAAACGGACTCAACGTACTGGTGGGTATGGGCTGAGATACAGACTTGGTTACACCAGGGGCTGAGGAAGCATTTTGCATGATTTTCCGATCAGCAGCCACTGTTGCTACAAGCTCTTGTGTTTCCTGCTGTTCTTGTGCTTTTGTAGGTAAAAAGGACTCCTTCAGTTTCGTAAACCACTGCATAACAGTATTTAGTATAGAGTATTTTGTATTTGGGATAAAGGAGGAGAAAGATTTATAAAAGAATAACCAACACCAAAACTGCGAGAAGGAAAAAGCAGAGCCAAAAGGTGGTTTTGACGAGCCATGTTCCCCAGGTTGTACTCAAAAGCACCCGCAAGAGCAAATACAAAGGCAGAGAAAGCCCTATGGTCCACCCGACTATTTGCCATGCGGTATGTTCGTTGATTCTGAAGCAATCGATGCCTGAACAGGCATCAGTGATGGTATAAAAAAGATACCCTACCGTGAGGTAAAACGCGATGGTAAAGGAGAAAAACGCGAGGAAAAGATACTTCCCAGAATCATAAAGATCTTGTCGCTGCATAGAAGCCTATAATATAGCATTTTGAGGCTGTTGTCAAGTGTGTGAAGCTTTCTAAGGCGCTATGCAGCGCGTAATTGTTGGGATTCTTCTGCGTCACGAGAATTTCTTCTCATAGGTCGCGGTGCTTCACTTCCCTTTTTCACTGCATAGACGTAGGCAGGTGGATACATATCAGTTATCGGAACACGCTTTCGTTTCCCATCCCATGAATCAACAACAGTCATCATGATCTTCTCTCCCTGTAGATGTATATCTTCAATAACAAAAATATGATCTGCTCCATTTGCAGAAAAACGTTTTTTTGCTAGAGGCACACCATCTTCGTCTTTGTCTAAAAACTTTGAACTTCCTGAGGAGGCTACCAACAATGACCCGCTAGCGAGAGCATCTTTCATAAGCTGTAAATCAGCTGGAGGAAACTCGGGTACATCACCATCATTTGCTCTATCAAAAAGTTGATTAACTTTGAGGCCATATTTCTTCCTGATAAGATTTGGCACACCATTCTCTTCTCCCATTTTTGGATCACTACGGAACACGGTATCTCTTCCGGGAATACGTACATAGCCAAAATTTGGATCTAGCCATTCATTTTGAAATGCTTTGTCGATTTCGGTGGGTGTGATACGTTTGCCTAAAAGCGTGCTCACCACCATAGCAACGGATGTAGGACCACAGGTAAGCTCAACATCTCTTTTATCATCCCACCATGCTTCATCTTGCTCACGATACATATATTCTTTTGGAATTGTCTGCTTTTCACCAGGAGGTGCAGGTTGTACTTCTGTAGTTGATGGCGAAACAGGTTTTGATTCCGGCTTAGCTTCAAGTTTCGGCGTAGGTTCTGGCTCTGCTGGAGCTTCCGGTTTTACTCTCGCTTCTGCAGGTGATTCTGGTTTTACTTCGGGTGGAGATATTGCTGTATCTTCTTCAGAAGGTACAGGTGTTGCTTCTGGTACTAACGGCGCAGGAACAGCAGTCGGAACCGGCCGCCAGCTCACGATATTTCCATGAGCATCACCAGCATAGGCTTCTTGCCAATCATATAAGTCATCATTGAGTTCTTTCCACAAACCCCTGCTGGGATCATGGGCTAACCAAATACGAAGAGCAGGATTGAGCTGAATATCTCCTGTTTTTCCATAATTGGTTTTTTGTAATGCATCTCTATATGCTTCTTGGATCGTTTTCCCACCTATTACCTTTATCTGAGATGCTTTTTGCTGATCAATTATGGCTTCTCCTAATATATCCTTGATCTGAGAATATGTCTTGTATGATTCTTTTGACTCATTTGCTTGTGTATCTTCATCATCCTTGTTGAAAAGGGGGTGCTCTTGCAGTGCCTTTTCGAGTACTTCTGCTCGTACTTCTACCTCATATGATGTCAGCTTGGCTGCTACTTCAGCATCATCAAAGCCTCGTTTTTTCAACCCTGCTGCAATCTGCGCTGTTAGAGCAAATCGAAGCACATGATCAAAATACACTTTTGCTATAGTCGGAGCGCTCTCATCATAAGCTGAGACTGCATGCATCGCTTTTTCTCCGCCATTGTATGCTTGGGCAATTTTCAACCATTTGTAAGCATCTGAACCCCTATGTCCTTCTGCAGGATTTTGCCACGCAAAAGATTTCGCATTTGCTCTCACCTCATAATCTTTGATGACTTGCGTAATCGCTCGGTCGACATTGTATGCAGGTTCAATTTTTTGTTCTCGAGATTTTGGAATATAATCATCATGTTCATCTTTGTCTTCACGAAAATGAATATCTTCTACTTGCATCAGCCCCTGTCCAGCAGAGCCATTTTCTGGTCCTGCAGCGGCGTCTCCCCCGGATTCTAGTACGGCAAGGGTTTTTAAGAAATTAACAGGAACCCCAAACTCCTTTGCTTTTGCTTGCAGCAACGCATCATGCTCGTACACTTTCGGCGCATAAATACGAAGAGCATCTTCTTCTAACCATGCAGTCAGTTTTGGAATGACCGATGAGGGAATATCAAACAACTCCCCTACATGGGTGATCCCTAGTTCCTTGGCTACTTCATTGGCATCATCATCCAAAAAAGGCAGTGAAGATGGCTCAAGATTTTCTTGGGATCGCATGAGCGGGAATTCTTTGATCAGCTTTTTGGCAATTTCTTTTCGTCTTGTTGCTGCTTCCGGAGATTCTCCAACAGCAGCTGGTGATGCTTCAGGTGAGGGTGAAGGCGATGGTGAAGGTACACGACGAGCTCCATCAGGAACATGCGCAGCAGATGCGACACCTGGCTCAGGTGGTGGTACTGGTGCAGGAGCTTGATCAGGAGGTGGTGATCCTGGTATTGGATCCCCTCGATTCGCTCCATATAAAATAGCTGCCCCCGCAGCCGCTGCTGTTGCGAAAAGACCTCTTCTTGTTATTCTGAGTGGTCCATCTCCTCC
>JAGOUP010000064.1 GCA_018061205.1 Candidatus Levyibacteriota bacterium
ACCAATTACGGTTAGTACAGCGGTAATAAAAAGACTGTCTATCTCAACACCATAAAAATGTCCTAAAATAGCGAAGAGTCCAACTACAACAATCACGTCATGCAATAATGCTGCAATCGTACATACTCCAAAACGCCAACTACTTGCCGGTTTGGGTACGTTACGGAAAGACCATGCCATATAAAGCACAATGAGCAGAATCGCAACGCCAACTGCTTTAAAAGCATTCCATGTTGTTTCAGTTCCAATTGTCGGTCCAACTGTTTCAAAACTAATCTCTCTCCCTGTAGGAAATCGTGCTTCCAATATTTTTTTCATATTTTGATACTGCGTGTTTGTGAGTGTTTTCATACGGAGACTATATGTATCTTTCTGTGTGTTTTGTACTGGTCCTATCAAGACCCCGTTGGTTAATTTGACTATTTTTTGCAATTCATCTTTTGCTGTTTGTGGTTTTTCTGATACTATGTTGTATTGCAGTCTGGTTCCTCCGGTAAAATCAATGGAAAGCTGTAAACCCCACAAAAACAAAGCAATAATTCCTGGAATCATTACGATCAGTGATATAGCAAAATAAATACCTTTTTTCCCTACAATATCTGTCATAGTTCTTTATTTGATATTCGTAAAAATGTACGCGTCACAACAATTGCTGAAAACATAGAGATCAATACACCAATAAGTAATGTTACCGCAAACCCTCTCACAATTCCTGTTCCAAAATAAATCAAAATAAGTGATGTAATAATACTCGAGATATTTGAATCACGAATGGATGTCCACGCTCTTGAAAATCCTAATTCAATAGCCATATCACGAGTTCTCCCTCGTCGTAATTCTTCTCTCATTCGCTCAAATATCAAAATATTCGCATCAACTGCCATACCAATAGAAAGAATAAATCCTGCAATACCTGCGAGTGTCAATGTTATCGGAATAAGCTTGAATATCGCAAGCACATATAATGCATATAACAATAATGCAACAGAAGCCAGCATTCCCAAACGACCATACAAAACACTCATAAAAATTACAATGATAACAAATCCTAAAATCCCTGCAAAAAGACTTTTGTAGAGTGATGCTTCACCTAATGTTGCACCAATGGTATTTTGCTGCAAAATACTCAACGGTACTGGAAGCGCACCTGCATTTAGTTGTGTAGCCAATTGTTTTGCTTGTTCTGTTGTGAAACCACCACTGATTTGCCCACTATCCCGTATGGCTTGTTGTACTGTCGGTGCTGAAAAACACTGTTGATCCAAACAAATTGCCATTTGTTTTCCTATCAGTTTTTGTGTTGCTTCATAGAACTTTTTTTGACTATCTCCTGTTATCTGAAAAGCAACAACGGGCGCACTATTTTCCTGAGAAAATGATACTTCTGCGCTTTCTAAATCCGCGCCGGAAAGGCCAATATTTGTGGTGTTTTCATACGTTAAATACGCAGACTCCGTCGCTGTGGGCTTGAGTCCTCGAAATTCGAGTTTTGCGGTCGTTCCTACTAAAGCAACCGCCTGATTGATATCTGTAATACCTGGTAGTTCAACAATAAGACGATATTCATCGTTTGTTTTTGCTGTCTGAATGAGAGGTTCTAAAAGTCCCAAAGAATCAATACGTTTTTCTATCACTGATTTTGCTGATTCCATCGCTGCATCTCTCTGAGAAGCAGGAATATTTTTCATGTCAGCTTTTAAAACAATTTGCGTGCCACCTTCTAAATCTAATCCTTTTCGAAAAGCAATATCCTTTTGTATACGAAATGGTTTTGGCCATGTAGATGGATCAAATCCATGGATTGTTCTATTTACCGTAAATGATTTGTTCACCAATGGAATTTTTGGTGTGGAAAAAGCAACTTTAAAAGTTTTAGGCAAAACAATTAAAATTGCAACAATAGTTAAAATAACAATAAACCAAAAAATAATTCTTGGGTTTCTCATCATGCTAAAAGATTTTCCTCATCTCCAATCAACATAACTCTTGAGCCGGAGAGAATGCTAATAATAAAAGGGTCTGTACGTTTTTTTCGAAAAGCAAATTCTTCTTCTGACATAATTGTATAATTTATCTCATTTCCTATCCGTTTCTCCTCATTTTTAATGATGAGAGCCAATTCTGGTAAAACAACAGTCCCAACCAACAGTAAATCAACAGATTCAGTCTGCTTTGGAAGACGTCTCGCAAACCGTCCAGAAAACATAGCAAATTTTATTTTTCCTAATTTGTTTCGATTTTTAACAATATCAACACCTAACCCAATAATCTTGACGCCAACATTCAATAAATCAAAATAATATGGATAATCTTTGGATAAAGAATAATATACTCTATTAGCTCTGGGTTCTCGATCTAAAATACCATTTTTTTCTAAATAAGAAAGCTCTCGTCGTACCGCATTTATCTCATCGTCAGTACGACGTACTAACTCGCGAACATGATACATTTCTTGTGGATTTGATAAAAAAACAGTTAATAACGTTACCCGTGATTTTGACGTAATAAGATCTGCTAACATAATTTGTTCAATAGAATGAATTTACTTTACCACGAAGAGAGAAAAAAGAAAAGAGCTTATTGAACATTCAAGATACCATCTAGAGGTAAAATTTCAAACCACAACTTTCCTCTATTAAATGCTATTTCTTTTCCACTACTATCAGTAATTATTGTTTTTCCAGTCCGACCATTTTTGCTCCAGTTTGCCTTGATTTCCTTTCCATCCATAAAGACGACTGCTTTTCCTTTTCCGGTATTATCATAAAGCAAATGTGCATTATTCTCATATCCATCATTTGCACGTGATTCTACCTGATATAAAACAACAATCGTTTTTGCAGTCAATTGTTTGTTCGTATTTTTATCTAAGTGTGCAACTCCTCCAGTTTTTCTTGCATAATCATTTGTAGCCTTATTGTATGTCCAATCTATTGCATAATCCTTATATCCTTCCCACATTTCTAAACGAATATTTTTTGTAGTAGGTGTTGCTGCTGCATCATCTTTAAACGTATAGGGAGTAAATCCAACATCCCATTTTGTTCCGTCTTCTCCAACCACTGTTAATTTTCTGCTTTTTGCTGCAAATTCCCATAGCTTACCTGTTGAGGAATACATTGTGTGCTCGGTTGCGGTATCAGCACCTAAACGATTATAGTCTCTCCAAAAGGTTGGAAATCCGATAGAAAATTGATTCATATCATTATAATTCCCCCATCCATATTCATCAATTTGTCCTAATGCATCGGCTGGACCATCGGTATTAGCTCCTCCTACATGTGCATACAGAGGACTATCCCCATATTCTGATGCCCAATCAAGAAAATATGTTCTGGCTGATCGAACTGGGCCTACGATACTACCATCCTGACAATAAAAAATATTCATTAACCGTGTAATACCACCTTCAGCAACTGCTTCATAGGTTATATCAGCCTTTGAAATACCACTTTGCGGGCGAGAGTCTTCATGATTTTCAATCATAACGAGAAGTGGTCTATGTTTTTCCCACCAATCACGCTGCTGTGTGGAATATTTTGCACCGTTCATAGGACATGGTTCGGTTTTCGGAAGATTCTCATCAAACGCTAGGGATCCATTTGCATTTTTGACAGGAGGAGGTGCAGACATTTGTCGTTTGCCAAATGAACTATTACTAAAAAAAAGATACGAAAGACCAGCTGCTACTAAATAGACTCCCACCATCAACAATATTCCATTAGATTTTTTCATAATGCGGATTTTGCTTCTTTTATTGCTTTTTTCTCTTCATCTGACAACTCATGCTCAACACCTTCACCTTTTACAACTCGCTTTGCATACCAACGTGTTCCTGAACGAGAATATAAACCAGACATAACAACACCTGTGTTGTTGGCATCAACAAAAACCAATATAAAGCTTTGATCCCCACCCGTATCCTTAAATGGATTAAATCGTAGTAATCCAATTTTTTGAATATGAAACGTGTTGTCCTTTTCTATCTTATCACATCGAATACGTAAAGAATCAATATCCTTTTTTGTCATGTGTACTTGAGCCAACAATTCTTCCAATACTGATTTTAGTGTTTTTGTACTGGCTCCTTTTAAAAGATTATTATAGTGTGATGATAAACGAAGGAAAAGTAAGGTAAGAGCAATAAGCCATACAATGCTTATACTTAAAACTATCCATTCAATACTCATTACCAT
>JAGOUP010000065.1 GCA_018061205.1 Candidatus Levyibacteriota bacterium
AGCCAGGAGTGCTTTGGAAAGTGCAGTTAATGTCTCCAGACTCACGGTGTGTGGTGCTTCAAACATCGCTGATCCCCCACCACAAATAACGACAATCACCAAATCTTTTTCTGTGAGTCCTGTCATTTTCTCTAACACATTTTTCGTAAAATCAATATTTTGCTGTGAAGGAAGTGGATGGGTTCCTTGGGTAAATTCCAATTTTCTAAATGTTCCCTCCATATTGTCTATCACATATCCACCAGTTAGTTTTTCCCCAAGTGTTTCTTCAACAATTCTGCAAACCTCACCTGATCCTTTACCAAATCCCACAACAAACACACGATCAAAAGATGCGAGATCAAACTGCTGATCTGAGATAGTCAAGAGATTTTCGTTTCGAAGAAAATTTTTTGACAAAACTGTCGGCGCTTGGATAGAAGAAAGTGCCGCTTCGATGAGTTGGAGAACAACTTTGCGTTGTGGTGTTTTAGAGAGTGTGTCAGTATTTTTTATAAAAACCATCTTAGGATAGTGTACTGTATCTTGAGATAATTTTCAATTTGAAATTTTTAATTTTCAATGAAATATAAATGTTTAAAATTTAAATGTTTAAACCTTCATTTCAAATTTCAAATTAAAAATTTCAGATTCTATTATTGCTTGCTTTTATACAGTATAATGTACTCATGCATTTGCGACGGCGGCAGCTCTATACTATTATTTTCATCGAGGCAGTACTGATTGGTGTTGTTTCCTTGACATTGTTTTTTCATATGATCAAACCACAATCCCCCTTGGGTATGGCCACAACGCCCACTCTATCCAATGGATCTGAGACACCTACGGGAAACGTAACAGCAGTACCCTCTCAATCAACAACACCAAGCAGTTTGAAACCTGCGAAAGTACTCAATCTCACCAATTGGAAAATCACTCTTCCTATTGGATCAGATGAAAAACCAACTGAGGTAAAGCAACCAGTACTGACAACCTATGAACTCAATCCCTGGTTTGTTAGCATAGACAATGGGAAAGCTGTCAGGTTCAGAGCACCAGTCAGTAGTGTGACCACCAGCGGCTCAAATTATCCCCGCTCTGAACTACGGGAAATGACCAATAACGGCACACAACAAGCCAGCTGGTCATCAAGTACAGGTATCCATACGATGACTGTTGATCAAGCGATCACTGCTGTTCCAACAACCAAAAAACATGTCGTTGCCGGACAAATTCATGATGCAGATGATGATGTCATCGTGATCAGACTCGAGTACCCAAAACTTTATGTCAATGTTGACGGTGACAATGTCGTCACACTGGAAGAAAATTACCAACTGGGTAAACGATTTACTGTCAAATTTGTCGCCCAAAATGGCCAAACAAAAGTCTACTACAATGGCAACACGACACCAGCATACACGCTCACGAAAGACTATATAGGAGCCTATTTCAAAGCAGGCGCATATACACAATCTAACTGTAACCGAGAGGGGCAAACCTCACTGTGCAACGACAACAACTACGGCGAAGTAGTTATTTACGACGTCGATGTCACACACCGGTAAATTCTCCTTGACAACCTCCCCATTGTTATTTTATGCTGAGTGTATGGAGAAGACAACAATGCCAACTACGATTTATCCGCAACTATCTGTATCACTCATCAAAGACCCTAATCGTTTTTATGCATTCCCTATTTTAGGATTCGTCATCAAATTTCTTATGCTCATCCCTCAAATCATAGAACTGGCGTTTTTAGGCATAGCTGCATTTTTTATCGTATTTGTTATCAATCCTTTTATCATATTGTTCACAGGTGTATATTGGGATGTCGCTTACCAACTCACGGTAGGTATCATAAAACTCTCTATGAAAATGGTATTCTTTTTCTACGGATTGACCAATACCTACCCGGGATTTGATTTTACTATTCATGATACATACACTGTAGACATCAAAAAACCAACGAACCCAAGTAAATTCCTCAATTTTCCGCTTTTTGGTCTGTTGCTGAAAATTATTATCATGATTCCATTTTTTATCTATGAAAGTATCATCCGATACGCTGCTTTCTTGGGTGTGTTTGGTGCATCATTTGTGGCATTTTTCGCTGGACGATTCCCTGAAAGTTCCTATGAACTAGGACGGGATTCAGTACGTTTGAATATCGCTCAGGGCATGTATCTCTCAGGTCTTTCAAATAAGTATCCTAGTTTTTGGATATCAATGAACCACAAAACAATAAAAATCATCCTCATTATTTTAGGAGTACTTTCCTGGCTAGGAAATACAAACAATAGTGTCAATGAAGAACAAACACGTATGGAAAACACCCAATATAACCAACAACAAATGATGCAAGACTACAATAACTCCAATCCTTCAGACGTAAAAACCGGATACTAATCACTTTTCCAATATGGATAGATTTTTCAGTCTTTTTGGAAAAATAGTACTTGGCACTATAGTTTTGGGTATTATTCTTGGCATTGGCTATTATGTCGGTCATACAAAAATCATCCAACCTACGTTAAAACTCACACCTACCCCACAGGCAATGATGCAAAGTAAAGCACAAGTATCTCCTTCCACTGTTACAATAACACAGCCTACTACACAAGTAGCAAATAAAAAAACTGTGACTGGTGGGCTGGAAAGCGGAACATCTTTCAGTCCTTACTCTCTTCAAATACCTGATGGTTGGAGTGAAAAAAAAGATGTCACACCAGGGGTGATAGACAAATTAACTCTTTCCAATGGCGACTATTCACTCAGTATTTACCAGGCAGCAATTGGTGGAGGTGGCTGCAGGTACAAAGGTGATCCTGAACAAATGATGAGTCAAACATTTGGTAATTATGTCGATATAACGAATAACAATGAACAATATAGACGGAGTTGGAATGATGAAGGAAAAGACATGCAAAGTTATACCATTTGCCAAAAAGGCACCGATACATATGGTGCTCCCACACAATTTGGCGCTATTTCGTATACGACTCCAAAAAATGTTGATACAAAAATACTTTCAGAAATGGATGAGATAGTTGCTTCTTTACAAAAAAAATAAATCTAGAGCCAATCTTTATAGTAGAAAATCGCAACAACCAAGAGACAAACTACCAATGTCCCGACCACAAGATCTTGAAATACCAATGGATTATCTGCATAAGGCAATTTTACATTCATACCATAAAATGCTCCTATTATGGTTGGAATCGTCAAAATAACTGTTAAGGCTGTAAACAGTTTGATCACGCGATTCAAATTGTTTGTCATGATTGTTGAATATGCATCACGAATATTGACGATCGTCTGAGCATTTTCTTTGGCTATTTCAATCAGTTGTGTATTTTCTTGCAAAATATCTTCGATGAGAGCATGTTCAAGATCTGTCATTTTTAGAACCTTTCCTTCTAGCAGATTACTATAAATGGTATGAATACGAACCAGTGATGTATTGAAGTCATATAAAATATTTTCAAAATACACAAATTGAATAATATCTTTATTTTTTATTTTATCTATTTTGATAGTGTGTCCTCTAATCTTTTTACTGATGGTATTGAGATAATCATTATACGTATCATCCACTTCTTTGAAAATTTTGGTCAACAGAGTCAGTCGTTGATCTGTTGCAAATTCTATTTTTTCTTCCATGAATTTGTGTATTCTCGCAAACGGTTTTGGGCAAATCATAATCAATCCATCCTCTTTGAGAATAAGCAGCATTGGCACAGTCTCGATAGCATCATCCCCCTCATGCACAAAACGAGTAAAAATATAGATGATATCTTTTTCGACCTCAACACGTGGCACTTCTTGTAAATCGATCGCATCTTCAACAAGCCATGGATCCAAATGTTGTTCTGATACGAGCTGCGCTAATTCTTCTTTTGTTGGTTCTTCGACATACATCCAGGAATGCAACGCAAATTCATCAAGTATAAGCACATGCTTGTCTGAACTGTTTTTACTGATTATTTTGATCATGGTAAATTAGGTGCTAGGTTATAGGGACTAGGTGCTAGGGAAATTACTAGTCCTTATACCTATTATTCCTCTTTTTTGAGAGAAAACGCAAGTATAAAAGGAAGCAACGATTGTTCTATTGTTACATTGCTTCATTGTTTGATAACAACAGAGCAACAAGTGAGCATAGCGAACGAAACAATAAAGCAATATAACCTACTTTTC
>JAGOUP010000006.1 GCA_018061205.1 Candidatus Levyibacteriota bacterium
AATTATACGGTAACACTCACAGTCCCCTCAGGATATGTTCCTACTACTCCAAATCCTCCAACAAGTTCTACCACGCTTCCGTAATGAACTTCTTGCCAATAAACCTACAGATATGATACGGTAAAGGAGAATATTCTATGCAGCAAAAACGTAAACTTATCCTTATTTTTTGTCTTTTGTTGTTTTGTTGTTCTTTCATTTTCAAAGATGCATTTGCACAAGCAGGATCAGTACAAATCATCACTACGCCGCAAACAGTTTTGCGAGGCAGTCCAATGTCTGTGTGGTGGGATTATACGGGTATCACACCAACTGCCAATGACCTTTTTGAAGTACTAACTGCGGGAGGTGTCCATGCTCAATCATTCTATGCAAGCAGCTGTACTACAACACCCGGCGCGAGCACACCGTCCAGTGGACAATGTACTACCGCTATAGATACTAACAATTATGCTCCTGCAACATATACTATAGAGCTCTATCAAAATGCAAATCCTGCAAATGTTTTGGCAACAACTACGTTTACTGTTACAAACGGTTCTCTCCCTACTTCCACACCATTACCTACGCGAACACCTACCCCAACACCAACACCGACACCTTCTTCTACCCCTATCACAGTCTTCAACTTTGGCATAGCACCTACGTATAGTATATCGGGGACTGTCAATATTGACTATGACAACGATACTGCTGCAGATGATCCCTATACAGGAGTCGCTTCTCTAACACTCTCCGGAACAGATAAGTATACCGGGCAGCCCTTCACTGTACCAACAACCAGTAACGCAAGTGGTAATTATGCGTTTGTCGGCACATTTGCCAGTGATGATGCTACAGTGAGTATCGCACCGATCGCGCGTTTTGCTATACCTACCACAACGCTCACGGCCCCTGTGCCGCCAAATGCAACCGGCAAAAATTTCTTGATTGTTCCGCTCTATCAAATTTCAGGACTTGTCTTTAATGATCAGAGTAAAGACGGTGTAAAAAATGGCGCAGAACCAAATATGAGTGGCACCTATACTATCCAAGTAACCGGTCCTTCAGGAAATCCAACGACACAAACGTTCCCAACAACTAGTGGCACCTATACTACCGGTTCTACGCTTTCTGAAGGAATATATACTGTTTCCTATATTTCTGCCATTCCAGATGGCTATAGAATGACGAACCCACCACCTGCTATCACTCCTCCTTCCTTTAGTGTGACGGTAGGAAGAGGCTGTAATGCGAGTGCAGCTCTGGGGGCTTTGTGTATTCCTGCTGGTTTTTCTTTTACCGCCTCTGATATTCAAGACCTCAATTTTGGTATGACCAATAATATTCCGTGGTTCCAACTCGTTTGCAGCAATGGGCGTATAGACGGAACAATTGGCAATGATAGTAGTACACAAACCGGATTTTCCGACCCTATTCCAGATACTGCTGCTGAGGCATGCGGTGGACCAAATGCCTCAATAATAGCCCCAATTTGTACCACACCGGGTATTATCTACTCATCTACAACACCTGATTTTGGACAAGGACAAGCTTCTGATCCACAAGATTGGCAAGTTGAATCACCCTATACCCCAAACAATGTTGATACTTCTTATGGCTATATGATAGCGACCATTCGTCAAAGTGGCATAACACCGTTAGATCTGGCTGACGTCTGTACACTGAATGGCTGTACACTACCTGCAGATTTAGCTAGTGGCATTTACCATGCTGATAGTGATGTCCTACTCCATGCATTTGCCGCTGATGCGAATAAAAGCTATGTCTTTTTGATCAATGGTGATCTCACGATTGATGGAGAAATCAATCTACCTCTGGGAACATCTGGAATCTTTAGTGTTGCAGGTAATATAACGGTGGACAGAACTGTTGGCGTGGGAACAGGTGCGAGCAACTATTGTTCACAACAATCAAATATTGATGGGCTTTTCAGCGCTGATGGATCATTCATCATCGATGGCGTGAATGATTGCAGTGCTGTTGAGAAAGATCAACGACTCAACATAGCAGGAAGTGTGGTCGTCAACGCAGCAAAAACGGGTGGATCTATTCAAAACGAGCGAGATTTATGTGATGATGATCGTTTTGCTCCAGCATTTTCTATCATTGGCAGACCTGACTTCCTGCTCTCTACTCCTGAATTCATCAAGAAAAAAGCAGATGTCTGGCAAGAAGTAGCCCCGTAAAATAATTTTCACTTTGAAATTTAAAATTTGAAATGAATGTTTAAAGAGTTAAAAAATCCAAATAAAAAAACATATGATCTTGAAGAACGAACAGCATTATTTGCAGAAAGAATAATCTCTCTTTGTAAAAGAACTCCTAAAGGGAGTATAATAATCCCAATTATTGATCAACTTATTCGATCAGGAACAAGTATTGGAGCCAATTACTGTGAAGCCAATGGAGCAAGTAGTAAGAAAGATTTCAAAAATAAAATATTCATCTGTAAAAAAGAGGCAAAAGAAACCAAATACTGGCTAAGACTTCTTGCAAAATCTTGTGTAGAGATAGAAGAAATAAAAATAGAATCTGAAAATTGTTGGCAAGAAGCACAAGAATTAACACTTATTTTTTCCAAAATCGCATCGAACACAAATTAATTTTTAAATTATTATTTATCATACTTTTATATTTCAATGAAAATTGAAAATTTCAAATTACATATGAATCAAAAATGTATTAAACTCCCTGCATTTGGCAATAGTATGTATCCTTTTTTTATTTCAGGAGATATACTTTCTATTCAACCTATTTCTTTAGCAGAGATAAAGGTAAATGATTTTATTACGTTTTTACAAAAAAATGTCTTTATAACCCATCGAGTAATCTATATTCCACCCAGCAAAAAATATATTCTAACCAAAGGAGATGCTAATCACGAACCTGATAAAAAAGTGTTCCCTGAGAAAATCATTGGAAAAGTCATGAAGATACACAGAAACGGTAAAACATTTCTTTCTGATACGCTCTACCACCTCCAATCACTGTTGTATCTAAAAGAAATCAATAAAGTTAACACGATCTTTCAAAAAAACAATATCAATTTCGTCTTTTTAAAAGGTCTGCCACTCCATTTGTATTTTGAAAAAAAAATCCCACAAAGACTCTATGCGGATTGTGATATACTCATCGATAAAAAAGATATACCACATTGTATTACAATCTTAAAAAAACACGGATATAGTATAAGAAACCCGAATACAACTGTACCGAAATTTCTTCAGACATATCCCCCTGAATTTGATATGACAAAAACGATCAACGGCATACCCGTATCATTTGATATCCATACAGAGGTTTGTTTTATGGTTAAACAATTTTTTGGCGGTATGTCTTCGCTCTATTCAGAGCAACTATTAGATAATCTTGGGAAAACATTTTTAAAAAACAAAAGAACAATAACCTTAGAGAAATCACACTTTCCTCTATTACAAAAAGAAGACCTGATACTCTATCTTGCTCTGCATCTCTTTAGCCATAATCTCAAAGGATATCATCATTACGAATCTCTTAAAACTGCTCTGACAAAACAGAATATAGATTTTACTATACTGGCAAAAAGTATTAAAGAATTCCAATTGGAGAACTATGTGTATTCTATTTTTCTTCTGCTGGAAAAATATTACCATATAAAATTTCCCATATCTTTTATAAAAACCATTCAACCCCCGGAAAAAATCATCACATATATAAAACGGCACATGCTTACGACAAATATCTTTTCTGACGAAGGGAAATTGACCCGTGGAGAAGAAAAATTTCGCCATATTTTCTCCCTTTCTCCAAATACAATGCTGAAGAAATTAAGCATCATTTTTTCTCTGCCCATTATGTATTCAATAGCGTGGGTTATTTTAAAAAAAGTCCAGTTGCAATTTATTTTCCTAAAAGTGTTTTTCCATCAGTATGGAGGTTTTGCCCTTTTGAAAACAGTGAAAAAACCGTTGGCATGATATCAATCAGACGGGCTTTTTTTGCTGTCAATTTTTTGTTCGTAACCAAAATACCCGGTACTTCCGTAGGATCAAACAGATGATCACCGCTCCATTTGCTCGTTCTTTGCTGAATCACCTCTTTTTCAACAGTTCCAATAGCCGCATCAAATGAGGGCCGGATACCGCGATAAAATCCGATGAACATATCCGGTGCATTTGTATCACTAGCAGTAATACCCAACTCTCGACTCATATATACTTTCTTAATAACCGGTTTTTCTCCATTTAAAGGATTTGTTACTTCAAACAATTTTTTAGCAATCTCTTTTTCCAATTTCAATCTATCTTTCTGCGCAACAATACCTTTTCCTTCTCTTCCTTTCAGATTCAAATAGATACCATTATACCCAATCGCATATGCCTTTGTCCGACTCCAATCTATATCTTCTAAAAGCGCCCCTCCCTCTTCTTTTCCATCCTGTAATGTCAAATAACCATTATCACGCAACCAACTATTCACATTCATTTCATAATCATATGAAGAAAACCCATGATCTGACATAACAAGCAACGTATCGTCTTTTTTCATCATCCGCATGGTTCTCCCTACAATAGCATCAGCACGTTTGTACCATTTTACAATCTCGTCATTTGAAGTCGTGCTATCATCTTCATATCTCCAAAACATATGAGAAACAGTATCAGTAAACCCAAAATACCCAACAAAAATACCCTCTGTAAAATTTTTTAATTCACCAAAATATATTTTTTCTCGCTCCTTGGTAATCTGTTCTACCTGTTGTAAAAATGCAGCATCATCAAAAATACCGTCATCCAACGCTAGCGTATCGTGCGGTAATCCAAGCGTTGAAAAACGTCCATATTTCTCTGCTAATATCTTACTGAACCCTTTTGGATATGATATTTGCTTGATTGGCTCTTTTGGATCCATGACAATGGGACTACTATAGAGCTCAATATCAGGCGCTACTTCTTTGACGTAGAATTGTATCATCCCTTTTTGCTTTGTAAAAAAATCTATAGAATAGGTCACCGGGATCCATGCAGAAAACTGTTTTTCAGCAATCGTATAATCTGTATCATGTATACGAACAGTCACCTTTTTGGCATCTTCATCACGCAATATTACAATAGGCAACATGACAGGTTTGATTTCTGAAACTCTTTGTACCCGAGGTCCAGGAATCTCAGTTTTTATTTCATCTTTGTTTTCGACTGAAATAATTTTTGTCTTCAATTCATTCTCTTGATACACCTTTGACGTGATCAGATGCGCTGTCCCTTGTGTACCAGTAATATCCGGAGTACCCATCCCAGTGATCATATTTCCAATAATCTTTTGGGCTGGAAACGTATCAGGCAAAAAAAGTACGGAGAGCGGAATATTTTTTTCTGATGCATAGTCCAAAAATGATTTCGAGCGAATCTGATCTTTATTACTAAATGTTAATTCTAAAGCGTATGTCTTTGGATTTCTTACGATAAAATCGTATACGCCATGTTTTTCCGGATTATTACCTGTTAAAAAACTAGCCCATGCTACTGGTGACTGTGGGGGAAGCGATGTCTTCAGTGGTACAAATGATCCTGATACAGCAAGCTTTTTGAAATTAGGCAACAAACCCTGCTTCATATACTGTCCAAGCAGATTGGGATCCATACCATCAAATCCAACAACAATAACCCGTTTACCTATTTGTTTTTGCGTTGTAGAAAATACTGAAAACATACCAAAAACTATTATACTAAAAATTATGAGACCTATGATGATAAAAATACGTTTCTTGGTAAAAAAAGGAAGAAAAAATTTACGGAAGTAAAAAAGAACTGAAGCGAAAATAGTTGAAAAAAACCCAACAATCATTGGGATCATAGACTGAATAACATACCCATTACTGGGATCGACATAACTGGCTATCAGAATTCTTTCAGCTTCATGTGAGGTAGGTAATTGACAAATCAGACACATAGGCAATAGTATAGTATAGTTATGAAGACATTGGAAGAGAAAATCAAAAAAGCAAAAACGGTCATCATAAAAGCTCATAAACAATTTCCTCACGATAAAACAATCATCGCTTGGACAGGCGGAAAAGATTCAACAGTGCTGCTGCATCTGGTAAAAGAGACATTTGGGACTATTCCCTTTCCTGTCATGTTCAATGACTCAACCATGGAGTTTGAAGAAATATATACATTTATCAATAAAATAACCAAAGAATGGGATTTGAATCTTACCGTTGTACCCCATGATAAAAAGGAATTAGAAATATTCCATAGAACAAAAGATAAAGCAAAACAACAAGAACTATCGCGAATTATGAAAGTAACTGCTATCAATAGTTTTGTTAACGCACACACAATACAAGCTTTTTTAGCTGGCATTCGGTGGGATGAGCATGAAGCAAGATCAAAGGAAACATACTTTTCAAAAAGAGACGATCATACGAGAGTACATCCTATTCTTCACTTCACGGAATCAGATATCTGGGACTATATAAAATCGAAAAATGTTCCCTATGTAAATTTGTATGATAAAGGTTATCGATCTCTTGGAGAAAAACCCTTTACAAAAAAGGTCAAACATGGAGGCTCAGAACGGGATGGCAGAGAAAAAACAAAAGAACAACTCATGAAAAAACTACGCAGCATCGGGTATTGGTAAAAGCTTGACAACAAAACATACATCTGTGCTATACTCTATTCGTTCTTTGATACACGCAGTAATTGGTATTTTTTCTCTACAATTCACTAGATTTTGGGTAGTCCGACATTGTCGAGATTATGAGGTAAATAGTTCTGGTCTGCGGATCAGAATGGAGCCTTCCCATTAGTATAAAATCTGGGAAAACACCAATTATATTCGGTATTAAAGAACGAATTTATTTTCTCCTTTTCTCAAATATTCCAGACTTGATCTGGGATTTATATGTTAGATATCCTCTCCTTGCTCCTTTAGCTTCGTTTTGATAAAATGAAATAGTTGCCGATGTAGCTCAGAAGTAGAGCAATGCTTTTGTAAAGCATGGGTCGGGATTGCGATATTCCCCATCGGCTCAAGCCTATAGTAGTAAATGATTTACTCATGAATCTGTTTTACTCAGATATTTTATATAAGCAAAAACAAGCGGAGATAAGCAAAAATAATTGGAAAAAAGGCCTTTATGCTTCTTTAATAACCCCCTTAGAGACACGTAATTGTAAAAATACACGCTGTACAAAATCATTCTTAATTAAGCCTTGGGATCCCAAAAAATTTTGTAGTAGAAGTTGCGCAGCAACTTTTAATAATACAAATCGTATACATTCCAAAGAAACAAAAAATAAGATTGCTTTTGCCATGCAAAAATATACAAGTCCATTCAAGGGAGTTGAGAAAGTTACTCGAGTTATAAAAATATGTTTTAATTGCAAAAAAGAATTTAAAGTTTTACCTTATTTAGCAAAAAAACGGAAGTTCTGTAGTAATGCATGTGTCATGTACGTGGTGGGAAGACTAACGACGTCTCCAAAAGCTTCTAAAGGGAAACCTGGTATCAGAATAGATATAGATCCTACTATTTGCTTTTACAGCACGTGGGAAGCAAATATTGCTCGTGTATTTACTCTCGTTGGGATCGATTGGCAATTTGGTCCAACAATTTTTGACTTAGATGGTCATACGTATAGACCTGATTTTTACCTTCCTGAAGACAATATGTATATTGAAGTTAAAAATTTCATGGCACCTTATTCACTTCAGAGAGATACGTCATTTCGCAAGAAATTTCCTAATATCAAACTTGAGGTACTGGGAAAAAAAGAATATAAGGAAATTGAAGAATATTATAAACCACTAATAGATCATTGGGAATCGTAAGCTTCACTTTTGCTTCTAAATTGTGTAAAATGAGAAAACTTGCTGGATTCGCATAGCGGCAATTGCTCGTGACTGTAGATCACGCGGTCGAAAGGCCTACGGGGGTTCGAGTCCCTCATCCAGCACACTTCGGCAAGCTCAGTGCAAGCTAAGATTGTTGATGTATTTGTAGGGACGAGAAGTTTATCCTGAGCGAAGTCGAAGGAAGTCCCTCATCCAGCACCGCGTCAAACGCGGCTTCGCGCCGACATAGCTTAGTGGTAAAGCACTTCATTGGTAATGAAGAGACCGTGAGTCCGATCCTCACTGTCGGCTCAGAATCTCTCTCTTGCCATCCTAGCCTCATTTCCTGTATAATACTATTCTATGGCAAAAAGCGAACAACGAATGACAATAGCCCTCGTATGTACTGTGTGTAAAAGCAGAAATTATTTGACGCAGAGAAACAAGATCAACACTGTTGATAAACTCGCATTGAAAAAATTCTGCAACAACTGTAAAAAAAGAACAGACCATAAAGAAAACGACAAGCTAAAATAGTATTTCGTATCTAGTATTTTGTATTTAGCAAATTGCACCCTAAGGGGTGTTTTTTTATACTTTTTCCTTTATTCTGAATACGAAATGCTGTATACTACAACCACCTAGGGGTGTGGTGAAATGGTATCACAAAGGTCTCCAAAACCTTTTTTCACGGTTCGAGTCCGTGCACCCCTGCTTCATTTCTGCTTTTTTTGATATAATTCCCCTTTATGAGTGAACATGCTCCATTACATTATGTACCTTCACAAGAAGCGGTTGCTGATGCTGTTCTCATGTCACAGGCTCATTTATTACTAAAAAGCACAGTAGATTATTCATCATATGACTCCGAAACTGCCCTAGAAAAAGCAACCAATGACAAGTGTGCAAAAGCAGCTGTTTATTCTCTTTATTATCTTTATAAGAATTACTCCTACTTATTTCCTAAAATGGCAATATTAGGTACAAATAGTGTTAACTTTTCCAGATATCCTGAAAGCTCACCACTACGGAATGACTGGGAACATCATAAGTATTTTCTTGTTCAAGATACTTCAGGGATGTGGTTTACAGCGAGCCCTGGTAATTATTCAAAAGAAAACCCAGAATACACCAAACCATTTGCATCAAAAAATCTCTCTAAAATAATGCACCATATTGAAAGTAGAGATGGTGGCGTATGGCCATCCGCAAAATTCTTAGATATGTCATTAAGTCAGAATTATAACGCTCCTACTATCGATAGTAATCTTGATACTATAACATTTCATTTCACCCTTCTTGAAAAAATGCATGACGACGAAAATGTAGTACCACTAGTAACTACTTTTAAAACAATGGACTGAGAACGAAGCTTGCTTACCTCTTTCTTTCTTGACATAGTTGTTTTGGTTGTGTGATGATGGAGGTATGGAACAGGTAACGAAAGAAATGCAAGAAGTAACTACTGTTGAAACAGCCGCACCACAACAAGTGGTCAAAACCACAACTAGAGTAGTTCCTCCACCAGTGATGAGTGAACATCCACAAAAAGTATTTGAAAAGAAAAAGACTATTTTTCAAACACACCAAATCATCTGGTATATCGTCGGTGTTATCGAGGTGCTTCTCGGATTTCGTATGGCACTCAAAGCGCTCGGTGCTAATCAAACGAGCTTTTTTACCAGTATGATCTATACACTCAGTGATCCACTCGTTCTTCCTTTTAGCGGCATCTTACCCACATCAGGAACCATCACAGCTACATTTGAATGGTCAACCATCATTGCAGCAGTTGTCTATTTGATTCTGGCTCTGGGTATAACGGAATTGATACGACTTTTGAAGCCTGTAACTCCTGATGAGGTAGAACATACAGTGTAATTTCTATTCTTCCTCTTTTTAATATCTTGCTATTCCTGATATAATCTATACCTATGTCCATTCTTTTTTCTGTCGGGTCTATCAAGCATACATCTATTGAAGAACAAATCATCTTTGCAAAAGAAGCAGGATTTGATGGCATAGATTATTTACAGCAATTTCAGGATATCTTCGTCATACCACGGCATATCCTCGCCCTCACAAAAAAACACAAGATACGCATCAAAGCAGTCCATATTCCCCTCCCTCTGGTCCTTTTTACACCATTTTTTTTACAACAACGTGTTATAGAAAGTCTGAAACACTTTCCGCATATGGAACTGTTCAATATCCATTTGAGTAGTTTGCGTAACCCGTTTCAAAGAAACATACAAAATATAGAAAATTTTTTTCACCTGGCAAAAAAACATCGTATCAAAATTTCCTGTGAGAGCAATTCAAACGAATATCTCATCCCTGATTATTATCCAAAAGAAACCTATGATCCAAAAACATTTGCCGCTTTCTGTAAGCAACACAATATCCCCATGACCGTTGATGTATCACATATCGCTTCCTGGAAAGAGAATATTGTCGACTTTTTTCAAAAAAATGCAGCAAATATCAGTCTCTTTCATCTCAGTGATATGACACACAGAAACCATCATCAACCATTTGGAAAAGGGAATTTACCGCTAAAAGAACTCTTTAAAGAAATGAAAAGAATGAAATACAAAGGTATGATTGTATTTGAAATCTTCCATTTTCCCAAACACAATAACAAACAAGAAATACTCGCTGATATAAAGAAAAGTCTCAGTATGTTCAAAAAATACGCAATCTAGTATCATACTAGTTGTGCAGTTATTACAACGTTTTCCAAGTACCTCTAAGACAAAACCCTCAATCAACTGACAAAAAAACCTGTCTGGGAAATCGCATCATTTCTCCCCTTCAAAAATGTAGAAACATGGCCAATAGAAAAAAGTCTCTTTTTATATAAACTGACTAAGTAACTTCTAGATTCTGAAATAAATTCAGCCCTAAAGGATCTTCGACATGACATAAGAGGAAATCTACTCCGGTTTCACAAAATGCTCTACGCATCGTGCTTCGTATAAGTCTTCTCCACCAATCACAATCGTTTTATCATCCTTTTTTGCAAAGCGATCACCGACTACCCGTTGTGTTCTCGTTGCATCTTTTTGACATACGACACATCGTGCATGAAGTGTGACCACTTCATCTGCCATAGTCATCAAATCTGGTACTGATCCAAAAGGTTCTGCACGATAATTGGTGTCCAAGCCACTCGCAATAACAACAATTCCTTGTTCTCGCATCTTCTCAATCACCCCGATAATGGTTGGTTTGAAAAATTGTACTTCATCAATAAAAACTACCTCTTTATCATGTGCATCAATACGTGTAACATCGAGTGGCAATGCTTGTGATGGGAGTTGGAGCATATCATGCGAGGTGATGTAGTTTTTGGTATATCTATTATCTATCTCAGGATAAAAAATCTCGATTTTTTTTCCGATCGCTAATGCTTCTTGAGCCAATAGAATAAGTCGAGTTGTTTTCCCGCTAAACATGCAGCCAGTGATAACAGTGAGTTTCCCTTTCATAAATTATACTCTCTTCATTGTCATGCTGAACTTGTTTCAGCATCTCGTCCAGTAAATTAGATCCTGAAACAAGTTCAGGATGACAACCATAAAGGACTACCAACTTTGTCGGATGTGCTTCATCGCGAAGTCCATATCACCTCTGACTTTTTTGCGGGGGTTAAAAATGCCTTTTGGATCAAAGATGTCTTTGGTTTTTTCAAAAAGTGTCACTATTTCGCGACCATACATATCTTCCAAAAATGGTGTGCGAATCAACCCATCATTGTGTTCTCCACTGTTGGATCCTTTATACGAAATGACTAAATCAAAGACTTCTTTTGAAAGTTTTGGGACGATATCTTGCTGAGTTTTGTCTTTTAGATCAATAAGCGGAATAATATGAAAATTCCCATTTCCTGCATGACCTGCAATCGTATAAATAAGGGATGGGTATTTTGCAAAAATTGCGTTGAGCTTTGGCAAAAATTCTGGTAAATGATCAGGATTCACCACAAAATCATCAATAAATGGTGACGCATATTTGTCTTTTATCTTATTTCGCAAAAGGTTGAAACTTTCTCTTCTGATCAACCAGTATTTTTTTTCTTTTTCTTCAGTTGGTAAAACAGTGAGTTTTGGATGAAATGCTTGGAGTTTTCCTTCTAGCTCTGCTATTTTTTTATTCATTCCATCCACGTCATCATCAGTAAATTCAGCCTGGATAACGAGTTTTGGCAAATGGTGCATCCATTCCATCATGAATTCTGGTAAAAACTGATAAAATGTTTGCACTATACTTTTACTACCAAGTTTTTCACCAAATCCACCAAAATACTTCAACGCCAATTTGAGTGTTTTGTCATCATACATTTCCAAACTTTCAGGAGCATATGGCAAAATCGTATTGATGACTTCACCCAAGTGAGATAAATCCCACAAATCCATCACCAACATTTCTTTGTGTTTTCTGACGGGAACGAGCTGTACTGTTGCATCCAACATCAGCCCGAGTGTTCCTTGTGCACCCACAAACAATTTGGTCAAATCAAAGATGCCTTTTTCTTTGTCGTAGACATTCCATAAATAGTATCCTGCCGAATTTTTCGAAACAGCTGGTTTGGCATTTTTAATCAGTTCATAGTTCGTCGTTAGTAGTTCATAGATCTTTTTATATACCTCTCCTTCAAAAGTGGTAAGTTTTAATTTTTCCTGTAATTCATTTTCATTAAGAGATTGAAACTCATACGTATTTCCATCGGATAAAACCATTGTCATTTTTCGAACATAATCCTCTGCTTTCCCATACTGCAAAGACTTTTCTCCTCCTGCATTGTTGTTGATGATTCCTCCCATAGCACATATCTCTCGAGATGATGGGTATGGCGCATACAACATGCCCTTTTCTAGGGTCTGTTTTTCAAAATCACGATAATACACACCGGGTTCAACTGTTGCCAAATCTCCTTCAATCGTTGCAGGATGGTTGTAATACTTGAGAAACCCAACAACGATTGAATCACTGAGTCCTCCGCCACTCATACATGTAGAAGCAGCACGTGCAGTAAGAGATAAATCAGGAACATCGTTTTTATGCTGATTCACAAATGCCACGAGGGATTTGACATCATCTGCATCTTTGGGAAACACAACGACTTGCGGCGTGAGGGAGAAAATACTGGCATCATGATTATAAGCAGTCAATGTCTCAGCTGACACATCGACATCACCTTTGATGACTTTCTTTAATTCTTCGAGCAGGTTGGTATCCATATTATTTGTATTCTCGTTGTCATGCTGAATTTATTTCAGCATCTCTAATGTAATCCTGGTTTATTTAGAACTAGATCCTGAAACAAGTTCAGGATGACATTGCCAAAGAATTACTTCTTTCTACCAAGCACTTTCTTCACCGCTTCTTTCACTGCATTTTTATCGACATGATATTTTTTCATCAGCTCTTTCAGACTTCCTGATTCTGCAAAGGTGTTTTGGAGTCCGACAAATTCCATAGGTGTTGGGGCATTTTTGGCGAGTACCTCAGCGATAGCACTCCCCATGCCTCCCATGACTTGGTGATCTTCAATGGTTACCACTGCTCCTGTTTTCGTTGCTAGTTCAATCACTGTTTTTTCATCCAGTGGTTTGATATTGGCGACATTGGCAACAATGACTTGGATGCCTTCTGCTTCTAACTCTTTGGCAGCAAGAAGTGCTTGGTAGACCATATACCCGGTACCAAAAATTGTGACAACGGGATTGTCTGAAATCCAAAATTGCGCAATTTTGGTCGGGTCGTAGGGGGTGTCATCTGTTGTCATAACAGGAGTTTTTTCTCTGGTGTAGCGAAGATACGTTGGACGAGTATTTTTGCCAGAATCAATCGTTGCCTTTCTCGCTTCGATAGCATCAGCAGGAACAATAACATCCATGAGTGGCCAACAACGAGTGATAGCGATATCTTCTGTTGCTTGGTGTGTTGCTCCATCAGGACCTGTGGCAATACCACTGTGATGTCCTGCTACTTTCACATTTGATTCATTATAGACAACAGTGGTTCTGATGGTCTCCCAGTTTTTTCCTGGGGAAAAAGTCGCATAGGAGGCAATAAACACTGTTTTGCCAGTCACACCAAGTCCTGCTGCAACTGCTGCCATATTTTGCTCTGCAACTCCCACATCAAAAAATCGCTCAGGGAATTTTTTGGCAAATGCATCACATTTTGTGCTTTCAGAAAGGTCGGCAGTCAGCACGACAACATTTGGATCAGCATCACCAAGCACCACCAATCCTTCACCAAAACCAGCCCGAGTTGGCGCAACAGAAACATCCTCATCGAACATTTTTTCATTTAATTTTAATGCTTTGTTTAACATAGACGAATTTTCAATTTTTAATTTTCAATTTGAAATGAAATTGAAATAATTTAATTTTTAAATTTTAAACATTTAGTTTTCATTGAAAATTTCAAATTTCGAATTTTAAATTATACTGTCATTTTATTGAGTTCTTCTTCAATTTTCTTCAACTCTTCCAGTGCTATTTTGGCTTGGTCTCCTTTTTTTGGGGCACCAGCTACTTCTAACAGATCTGGTGGATTACCATGCCACATATAATTGTTCTCCATATAACTGACCCCTTTCCCAGGAACTGTATTGGCGATAATCATCACTGGTCTATCCTGTATGGCTTTTGCTTCACCAATCGCGTCAACAATCTGTCGCATGTTATTCCCATCTATATCGATCACTGCCCAGTTGAATGCTTCATATTTTGCTTTGAAAGGCTCCAGTGGCATGACCTCTTCAGTTGATCCATCTATTTGGATATAATTCCGATCTATGATTTGAATCAGATTGGAAAGTTTGTATTTTCCCGCCATCATCGCTGCTTCCCAGGTGTTGCCTTCTTGATGCTCACCATCAGACGTCAATGCATAGGTAACATAATTCTTTTTATCCATTTGTCCTGCCATGGCAATACCGATAGCTTGAGACAATCCCTCACCGAGTGGTCCTGATGTGGTTTCAACACCTGGCAAAACTGTTCTATGTGGATGTCCTTGGAGTCTTGAATCTATTTTGCGAAGTGTCATGAGTTCTTCTACGGGGAAAAATCCGCTCAAGGCCATCGCGGCATATCGCACAGGACAAATATGTCCATTTGATAACACGATACGATCACGATCTGCCCAATCTGGATTTTTTGGATCTTGTTTTGCACTATGAAAATACAACGCCGCAAAAATATCCGCCATACCCAGAGGACCTCCGGGGTGTCCTGATTTTGCCTCAGTCAACATCTCAATAACCAGTTGTCTGATCTTGTTAGCCTTTTTTTCCAGTTCGAGTATTTGTTTGTCAGTAATATCTAAAGTCATAAGTAATTTTCAATTTGAAATTTTTAATTTTCAATGAAATCTAAATGTTTTAAATTTTAATTTTAAAATATTCATTTCAAATTTCAAATTGAAAATTTCAAATTAATCACACAGTGATTTTTGCGACAATCATCAAATCCGATACGTTTGATTCTAGTTTGTCTGTCCAGATACCGTCTCCTGTTTTATCGAAAAATTCATAACTATTATCATCATCCAAATATGCTTTTTCGTCAAGACCTAATTTTTGGGCTGTTGCTACTGTCTCTTTGTCTCCTATAGCTCCAGCAAAATGATACATATCCATCCCATCTGAATCAAATGACACAATGAGTGTATCATCTTTCACAAAGGGTAATGCTGCCAAAACAAGCGTTTGATTCCTCCCACCTTTACCACTCCCTGTTACTTTGACTGTTGTCTCTCCACCAACGAGTAATACTTCATTTGCTTGGGTTTCTCTGATCAACTGCTCACCGACGACTTTTGCATCTCCCTGGAATTTGTCGGAATAAATACGAGGTTTTACACCAAGCTCATTTGCTTTTTCCTCCATCGCAGAAAGTGCTGTCATGTTGCTCACCATGATGAAATTTGAGACATTGGTGAAATATTTGTCATCTGTTACCGTATCCTGAAAATCTTCAGCTGTGACAATAGCACTATCTATGCTAAATGTTTCTAGTGTTTTTTTGACATCATCCATAGTCGTCGTATCTTTCACTGTTGGTCCTGATGCTATAACAGACATATTATTTCCCGGGACATCGGAAAACAGCAGACTCACGATACGTGCAGGATAGAGA
>JAGOUP010000066.1 GCA_018061205.1 Candidatus Levyibacteriota bacterium
AAATATGCTTCATATGTTCCCATGAGTCGTTCCATGACTGACTCATCAACGAGCTTTCCTTCCCAGTCCCATTTATACTCATCAATCCCCAATTCTGAAAACGTCAAAAAACATTCTTTGTATTCGTCTCCAACGCCGATAAATGCTCCCGAATGCCAGTATGCATCAGCAGCATTATCAGGATGTTGAGATGCCATAGTCGTTGGAATTTTTCTTTGCATATCCAGAGATTATAACTGAAAATTTCGTAGGATGTTACTGCTTTTTGGGAAGAGTGATAAAAAATGTTGTTCCCTTTTCTTTTGTACTTTCTACACTAATCGTTCCTTGATGTACTTTTACAATATGTTTTGCAATGGAAAGACCTAATCCGTATCCTGATTCATCATTTTTTGTTCGTGAAGTATCGACCCGATAAAATCTATCAAAAATATGTGATTGATCTTTTGGATCAATACCTTTCCCTTGATCTGCCACGAGTACAACAAATTTTCCGTCAGTTTTTTTTGAGGATATGGTAATCGTTGTTTTTTGTTCACTATACTTAATAGCATTATCAAGTAAAATAACAAATAACTCTGTCAGTGATGCTTGGTCACCAATAACCGAATCATCAGAGATTTTATTTAGAAGTACTATGTGCTTTTTTGTAGCCAATGACTGTATTTTTTTAGTCGCTTCAGAGAGAACAGCTGATAGCATCACCTTTCCAAAATGTTTTGTGTGTCCATTGGGATATTGTGTCAAATGAATGAGATTATCAGAAAGGGTTTGTAAATTGTTTACCTCTTCCAAATTACTTTCCAGTAATTTCTTGGCTTGAGAAAGAGTAACGTTTTTATCTCGAAGATGTACTTCAATACCTGCTTTTAATGCGGTTAAAGGAGTTCTGATCTCATGAGAGGCATCTGTTATAAATCTATTTTGTTCATCTACCATAACTTTAATAGGACGAAGCGTTCTGCCTGCGAGAAAATAGCCTAAAACAGCAGAGAAGAGAAAAATACTGCTATTAACAATCGCTAGTGTGGCAAGAATACGAATTCGTGATTGCTGAATAAATGCAGCGTCTATGCTTCTGCCTATTCGCATTGCTTTTAGGGAGGTAAGTCCTTGTGCTTGTCTTTCTTTGACAAAAACAGTAAAAAAACGATTTGCTTCTTGTTGTTCTTCTTCTATTCGTAGTTTTTCCCTCTGTTCAATTCTGTTGAATTCTTGATTTATCCCAGTATAAATTGCCAAACTGAATAAAAGACTCACTGTCATAATAATCAGTAAGTACCAGGCAGTTAGTTTTATACGTGTTGATTGAAACATACTAAATTTAGCCTATTTTATAGCCAAATCCTCTTATTGTCTGAATGAGAGGGTTTGTTGGAAAAGGTTTATCTATTTTTGTACGTAAATACCCTATATAGACTTCAACAGTATTGGGCAAAACATTGGCTTCATAATTCCAAACATGGGCAATGATTTGTTCTTTTGTCAAAATTTGATTAGGATGCCGCATCAAATACTCCAATAGTGAAAATTCCTTATTTGATAACCGTATCACTTTCTCTCCTCGTGTTACTTCAAATGTTGTTGTATTGAGTACTAAATCAGCAACTGTCAATGATGTGCTCATTGCTTGTTTGGGTCTTCGGATGAGTGCACGTATCCGAGCCAGTAACTCTTCAAAAGCAAAGGGTTTTACCAAATAATCATCCGCACCTGCATCCAAACCCTCTACTTTATCTCCTAGTTGTCCTTTTGCTGTCAGAAGTAATATGGGCGTGTGAACTCCTTCTGTTCGCAGTTTCCGACAAAGTGTTACTCCATCCATTCCAGGTAACAATCTATCTAAAATCAGTATATCAAATGATTCAGAAGCAGCTAAATCATAGCCATCAGTACCGGTATATGCTACATCCACAGCATACTTTTCCTGTACCAACCCTTGCTTGATGGCATGTGCAATTTTATGTTCATCTTCAACAATCAGTATTCTCATATGTTGATTATACTGGTTTTACTGAAAATAAGCTGAAGAACTATTTGCGTTTCTTCACAGTTCGTACTACTTTTTTCTCTGCTTTTTTGATTTCTTTTGTTACTACTTTTCTTGCTTTTTTATTACTCAATACGCCAGCGACTGCTGCGCCAATTGCGCCGATAACGAGTGCAATAATACCAAGACCTAACGCTGTTGATTTTTTCTTTGCCATAAAATAATCACCTCCCGTTAGAAACTCTTAACGAATGTTAATGAGTTCTAGAGTTTCTTACGTCCGTCGGTTATGTGCCCCTTGAGCTGAAGTACGAATAGTACCTGCCTCGCCGGCAAGGCGGGCTGAAAAGCTTCAAGGTAAACATAAGACGGATATGTCTGTATCTATAGTACTCATATTTTTTCTCTGTTGACAAGGGGTATTGTTGTTCGTATTTTTTTCTATAGTTTTATATAGTTTGTCATCTTGTATGTTCGTATAATATTCATATATAGTTCGTATATACTTTTTATTTAAGCGCTATCTACAGCAATCATTTACGTTTAAAATCATTGTTGCATTGCTCTATTGTTCTATTGCTAATACATAAAAATAACAATGAAACAATTGAACAATCGAACCATTTTACATATCGACTTTGATTCATTTTTTGCGAGTGTTGAACAACAACATAATCCATTATTTCGGGGTAAACCTTTAGGTGTTACCGCTACCAATGGTCGGAATTGTATTATCGCTTCATCGAGAGAAGCAAAAGCATTGGGTATTGGAACAGCAACTCGAGTGTATGACGCGAAGCGTATCTGTCCTACTATCTTTTTAACTGGTGCTGATTTCCGACAATATTGGGAAGAAAGTCAAAAGTTTATCAAGATTTGTAAAGATTATTCACCATTTGTGGAAGTCTTCTCTATCGATGAACTCTTTATGGATGTGACCAAAACGATACATTTATATGGTAGTGTAGAGCGACTGATGCAGCATATCAAACAACGTATTGCTTGCGAAATCGGTCCGTTTATTACTGTCTCTATCGGTGTTTCATATAATAAAATGTTGGCTAAAATGGGATCAGGGTTACAAAAACCAAATGGCATAACATATATAACACCAGAAAATCTTCTTTCTGTGTATAAAAAAAGTTCGTTGCTTTCTATTTGTGGTATCGGAAGTAGGATCAAACTTCGGTTGGAAAGTATGGGTATTTATACCTTACTGCAATTACGAGAAGCACCTGTCACTGCACTTATTGCAGAATTTGGGAATGTCGAAGGGATATTTTTGAAAAATGTCGGACAGGGAATCGATATGAGCGATGTTATTCCCTATACAGAAAAACCCTCGGTTAAATCAGTTGGGAGAGAATACTGTTTGCCACAAAATCAGTATGACAAACACATCGTTTTACAAAACATGTATGAACTTTGTGAGGAAATAGGTATAAAACTCCGACGACTTTCAAAAAAAGCCAGAAGCGCCGGTGTCTCTATTCGTGGAACACATATAATCAAAGGACATAAAACACATAAAACGTATTTTTCGACAGGCAAAGAGATGTTTGCTATCTGTTCTGCAATATTGATGGAGCATAAAGAGGAGTTTTATTCAGGTTACACAAGGCAAATTGGTGTGTGGGCAGGGTATTTAGAAGATGAGCACAATACTCCCCTTTCACTCTTTGACACACAAAAAAGTGAAAATTTGTTAAAAACCATTGATGTGCTCAATGAAAAATTTGGCGATCACACTATCAGAAATGGCTTTCTTTTATATGCAGACAAACTGACGACAGTCCCAAATGGGTGGATGGCAGACAAATATGAAAGAACCCTTTTATCTTCTGCTTTCTAGTTAATTCTCAACAATTTGTTTTGCCTCTGTGAGAATATCCTCAGTTCTCTCTTTTGGTAAATGTAGCGGATCTAAAACACTGTTATTCGTAACAATATCCTTTACTAAAACAACGCCTTGTTCAAGCAAGCTTGCTTCCTGTGTACGATTCAGTGTGGTTAAAGCAGTTATGGGAATCAGCTTTGCTTGTTCGACAATATCTCGGAAACTATGCTGTGTAGGATACTCCCAACTCAAGATATGCATGCCTGCACACATACCAAATGTGATCGCAT
>JAGOUP010000067.1 GCA_018061205.1 Candidatus Levyibacteriota bacterium
GCAAAGATTCCTTAACGCCACTCTGTCCATGAAACTCAGACCAATTCTTGGCCCGAAGAGACGTCAATACCTTTTCATCCTCAGGAGTACTCTCCACCAACTCTTCTTCTTTTGTTATTTTGTCATTCATAATTTTTTTCGTTGTCATCCCGAATTTATTTCGGGATCTAGTTCTTGCATATGAGATGCTGAAATAAATTCAGCATGACACCGATGCTACGTTACTTACCCAGATACTTAAGGGCAAGTCTGATTTTCTCCTCCGTGCTTCCTCCCCGTTCGTTTACCGCACTTACTGCTTCTTCTGCTTCTTTTTGTGAGAACCCAAAACTTTTGAGTGCTGTCACCACATCCATACTATCTGTTGTGCCTTCAGTTAAATCCAGATCTTGCGTACTCCCTATTTTGCCTTTTAATTCTATGATGATTTTTTGCGCATTCTTTTTCCCCAATCTTGGCACAGATGAAAAAAAAGCCACATTTCCTGAAATAATTGCGGAAACAATATCACTACTACTACCGAGAGAAAATACGCCAATTGCTGTTTTTGGACCAATTCCTGATACACCCAAGAGTTTTTCAAAGAGTCTTAAATCAGCATATTTGGAAAACCCATACAAGTCCAAAATATCTTCCCGAACATGGGTATAAATAAACACTTTTGTTTCATCCCCAACACGAATTGTCGATAAAACATCGAGCGTCGCATACACTTTATATCCCACACCAGACACATCAATAATCACATAGGGATCATCTCGAAGCTCAACAATACCTTTCAAAGAAGCAATCATAAGACCTGCCCGCAACGCTCTCGCTTGCGAGGCGGGCGGGAGTAGTGAAATTATAGCACACCATCATCATTGTCATGCTGAATTTATTTCAGCATCTAGTTGTAACATATGAGATCCTGAAATAAATTCAGGATGACAAAAATATACTTCCCTGTTACAATTTATTTTATGCAATTAAAGCTGCTCCAACTCAATATTTTTCAGGGTAAATTTTTACCTCAGATTATTGACTACGTAAAAAAACATGACTTTGACATCCTGCAATTCCAAGAAGTCAGTGGGGGCAGTATGAGCAAAGGCGGTGTATGGAGCGGAGAGCGAGCGGGGATGACTGCCTCCAATCCAAAAACAGTAGGTATTGACTGCTTCGAAACGATCAAAGAAAAACTCACCTACCAAGGCGTACTCAATATTACCATCGCCAAACGAGATGATCATACTTCGTATTTTGGTAATGCCACATTTTTCAAACCCACACTGAAACTTGAAGCAATGCAGGAAATCTTTCTCAAACCATATGGTGAAGTAGGTGACACACCATTTCCTCCTCAGGATGCCCCACGAGCAGCACTAACAACCACATTTTCACTGAACAACAAAGACATTACCTTTATTAATTGTCATTTAGCATGGGGCCCAACATCTGAAGATGAGCCACATAAAGTAGCGCAAGGAAAAATCCTCTATGAATATGTCAAATCACTCACTACTCCTTTTGTCTTAACAGGAGATTTTAATGTTGATCAAAACTCGCAAGTCGTTACATGGATGAATAGCCTTGGCAGGAATCTGGTTACTGAAAAAGGTATTATCAATACGCTCAATCCCAATATCCATCCTGCAAAAGTTTTTCCTCCAGGTCTTGGCGTTGATTTTGCCTTTGTGACAAAGGATATAAAAGTCACAGACTTTCACCTCGTAGACACTCCTGACCTCTCCGACCACCTCGGCCTCTCCCTCACCCTAGAAATTTAAGATTTTTTGATCCCGTCATTAGGAGCACGCGTAAAGAAAATGCGACGAATGAACGTTAAAAAAATGGAACATTTTTAGTGAAGAAGGAAGCATTTTTAGCGCGCGCACGCTGACGGCAGTTTGCGCAACTTTGCTGCCAAAGTTGCAAAGACAAAAAATAATTACTTCAATTTATTTATCTTATATGAAAACGCATGTGTTATGGCCACTGCGAGCGCATCTGCTGTATCATCAGGTTTTGGAACTGTCGGTAGTTTCAAAATGGCTTTCACCATCTGTCCAACTTGTGCCTTCTCAGCCCTCCCAAATCCGGTGACAGCCATCTTTACTTGGAGTGGTGTATAAATCCCTATTGGCATTTTGTGTTGTGCTCCGAGGAGCAATACCACGCCTCGTGCTTGCCCAACTACCATAGCCGTCGTGACATTGGTATTAAAAAACAACTCCTCCACAGCCATCTGCTCAGGCTTTTCCTTCTCAATAATCTCCGTCAAGGTAGTATAAATCTGCAGCAACCGATCTTCCACAGAGAGCGTAGCCTTCGTCTCAATACAACCATAACCCTGAACCCTGAACACCGAACCATCAACGGTTATAACTCCCCACCCCAATCTCCCAATTCCCGGATCAATACCAAGTATTTTCATAGTTTTCGTATGTCATGCTGAACTCGTTTCAGCATCTAGTTGTAACATGTGAGATCCTGAAATAAATTCAGGATGACAACAGGCAACGTGCATTTGATTATACGGCAAAAATAGTGTAATATACATTTCAGTATGAAAAGACCACAACTTACCGTTGAAAAAAGAACCGTTTTAGGCAAAAAAGTCCACAAACTCAGACGTGATGAAGGATTGCTTCCTGCCAACATCTATGGCAAGGATCTAGCCTCAATCACCGTACAACTCCCTATCAAAGAATTCGAAGTGATGTACAAAGAAGTAGGCACATCAGGACTTTTGGACGTTGTTTTGGATGGAACAGCCAGACCAGTACTGATTCATAGTGTCCAATTCCACCCTGTTACCCGTATGCCACAACATGCTGACTTCTACCAAGTGAACATGAAAGAAAAGGTCAAAACCAGTGTTCCCCTGCTTGCTATTGGTGAGGCAAAAGCTGTTGCTGACAAGATTGGTTTGTTGATGCAACCAGTTGCTGAAATCGAAGTTGAAGCACTCCCAGCTGATCTTCCAGAAAATATTGAAGTGAATGTCGAAGCGCTAGCTGCAATTGGCGATCAAATCCTGGTTTCAGACCTCAAAGCACCAAAAGGTGTTGATATTTTGACCGAACCTTCCCAAGTTGCCATAAAGATTGACGACATTATCAGTGAAGAAGCCAAAAAACAAGCAGAAGACGATGCTGCGGCTGCTGTAGAAGCTGTAGCCGAAAAAGCAGAAGGCGAAGCAGCAAATGCTGAAGAAGTAAAAGAGGAAGCGAAAGAAGAAAAAACAGAAGAAAAGAAAGAATAAACTAGTTACTAGTGGCTAGTTCCTAGGAACTAGTTGCTTAATATCCTCTCCAGTTCTCTTCCCTCTTTGAAATTAGGATCAATCTCTAGTGCTTTTTGCACAGTTGCTACAGCTTCTTGTTTTTTGCCTATCTGATATTGCAATACTGCCAACATAAAATATCCATCCCGATACTCAGGCCGTTCGACCGTCACATTTTGCCAAAAACTCATATCTCGCATCACTTTTGCTTTTTCTTGCATCACTTGTTTTTGCACTCGAAGAGAATGAGATAATTGGACAATTGCATACAGCATGAGACAAAGAAAGAACACTCCTGAAACTGATGCCAACAACACCCATTTCTCAGACCGAAGAGAAGCCAAAATCGATTCGGTAATAGATCGTGAAATACTCGGGGATTTGATCTTCCTATTGAGGTTTATCTCCTGCTTTTTCGAACGTTGCTTTATCATAGAATGTTGGATCAGACTCAAAGATGAGCTCATTTGATTGTACCTTATCAATATTTATTATGCCATCCATATGATCTATTTCATGCTGAAAGACGCGATTATACAGTCTCCCTTCTTTTGTATCATCCTTTGTCTCCCACAACTGTTCTTTACCATGTTCATCCAGATATGAAAACTCGATCCATGCAGGCCGCACAACAGGAGCAATCAAAGGATTCGCACTCATACAAATCTCAGGATAGCGGTAAAGATCTTTTGATTTCTTCGTAATTACTGGATTAATAATAATCAAAAGATCTTTATTGTCATTCTGAGGCAACGCCGAAGAATCTAGATCCTTCGTTTCACTCAGGATGACAGTATGCTTA
>JAGOUP010000068.1 GCA_018061205.1 Candidatus Levyibacteriota bacterium
CTGATAATTTGATGCTCATTATTGGTACAGCTAATACATCTCGAAAATATAGAAATATTATACAAAACAATAAAGTAGCACTTGTTATTGGTGGATGGGAAGATCATATAACCATCCAATATGAAGGAGTAGCCATAGAACTAGCAGGAGAAGAAAAAGAAAAACTCACAGAAATCTATCTCACCAAAATTCCAGAAGTGAAGAAATATGCATTGCGACCCGAACAAAGATTTTTCAAAATCATCCCATCTTGGATCCGGTGCACGGGTTACTCAAAAGAGGCAGAAGTTTTTGAAGTGAATTTTTAACTGATTTCTATTTTATTATATTGCAAAAGATGAACAATAAAGTTTTGCTGGGATATCTCATGATTTTTCTTTCTGCACTTTTCTTCGCCAGTTATGGCATCTGGGCAAAGCTTATTGGGACAGAATTTGGGATATTTTTTCAAGAAAAGTTAACATTCTCTATTATAGTAGGTGGAAGTTTGATACTTCTAGCAGGAATGCTCCCTGATCTAGTAAATATTTATTCAAAGCGAAGTAATAAAAGTAAAATTTAGCTTCTACACGCTTATTCTGTTATACTACAGGTATGAAATACAAGGCAATCATGCTTGATGTGGATGGAACATTGATACCGTATGACTATAATGCGTTGCCTTCTCCTGCTGTTGTGAATGCTGTCAAAAAAGCTTCTGAAAAAGTGACTGTGTGTCTCGTAACAGGGAGAGAATACGGATTTATCAAGCATATACTGGATATTTTTGGGTTGAAAAAAGGATTTGCTGCGGTGAACAATGGCGCAAATGTTGTAGATATAGCAACAGAAAATCTCTTATATGATCAACCAATAGTACAAGAAGAAGCAAAAATAATCATGAAGATACTCAACGAAGAGAAAATGCCGTTTTATTTGAAACAGCATTTCTTGGATAGAACATTTTTAGATGGATTTTTTCAGGATGATAAAAAGTTTGAAAAAGCCTATATGTTTTTTGTTCCAGAAGAATTTTCAGAAGAAAAAATAGATACGGTTTTTAAAAAATTTTCCTCGTTGTCTCATGTAACTTTTTTCAAATCCAACCATTCAGATCCCAACAAATTCGGGTTAAATATCACACATCTAGCAGCAACAAAGTTGCATGGTGTCGAAACGATTATGAAACATCTTGATGTGAAACGAGAAGAAATAATCGGTGTTGGGGATAGTTACAATGATTTTCCTCTTCTGATGGCAGCAGGATTTAAGGTGGCTATGGGAAATGCTATTCCAGAACTGAAAGAAGTGGCTGATTATGTGGCACCATCTGTCACTGATGACGGTGTGGCAGATGTCATAAATAAATTTATATTAAACAAATAAATATATCCGTGGACTAGTCCACGGACTGCAAATTTCTCCTCTTGCATATCCTTTAAAAAATATATTACAGTAGATATGTATGAAGAAGAAAAAAGAGAGTAGTGCGATGCTTTGGGTACATATCTGCATCGCTTTTTTACTCATTGTTCTGATTGGAATGATTTTGTTCTTTGGGAAAAAATTTTATAAGCAAAATCAAATGATGCAGCAAAATGTTGCACCTCAAATAATCAGTGCAAATTTTGTCTGTACTGGGGACAAAAAGATTATGGCAAATTTTTTTGATAACAAAGTAGAACTCACTCTCCCTGATGGACGGAATTTGCTTCTTTTAACAGCATTATCAGGTTCAGGAGTTCGATATACCAATTGGGATGAATCAGTGACATTTTGGAATGAAGGAGATACAGCATTTATGGAAGAGGGGCCGACAGATACCGTAACCTATGCTGATTGTGTACAATCAAAAACAGCAAATTAGGATTTAGTAGTATGCTGATCATACCGACGAAGGAGGGGAATAGTCGCTGCCATAATACCAACCACAACCAAGGTTCCAACCCCTCCTGTTATAACTGAGAGTGGTGCGCCAATAAGACTCGCTAAAAGACCTGCTTCAAAATCTCCCAATTGTGGACCACCCATGAAAAAGATCATATTCACCCCTGTCATGCGTCCTCTGATATAGTCAGGTGTTTCCAGTTGTCTGATAGTATTTCGAATGATGGTACTGATACTATCTCCCACGCCGACAATGACCAGTGCTAAAAAGGAAAGAATAAAGATTTGTGAAAAACCAAAAAGAATCGTGCCGAGTGCGTATAACGCAACAGCTCCTAATAACAGTATGCCTTGATGTCTGAGTGTTGCTTTTCGTGCGATAAAAAAGCCCGCTGTTACAGCACCAATGGCTGGTGCTGCATAGAGCATGCCTAATCCAGTTGGTCCAACAGCTAAAATGTCCCGTGCGAAAATAGGAATAAGGGCAATGGCGGATGAGAAAAAGGTACTAAAAAAATCAAGCAACATGGTTGACCAAATCATCGTTTTTGATTTCACAAAATGTAATCCTTCTTTCATACTGTGCAGTGAGATTTGTGTTGGGGTGCCAACGATATGTCCTGATGTATGGATAAAGTAGAGACTGGCGAGCACTGTGAGAAATGAGAGAGTATTGAGTATATAAATAGTGCCAAGACCTGATTGTGCGATAAGAATTCCTGAGAACATCGGCCCAAAAATCATGGCCATTTGGAACATGATGGAATTCAGACTCATGGCACTTGCCAAATGTTTTTGGTCTACAAGATTTGGGATAAATGCTTGTCGGGCAGGTGTATCAAACGCCAAAGCAATAGCAGAGAGTGCGGTGATGGTATAAATTGCGTTAACCGTTACGGTATTGGTAATCGTCAGAAACGCTAAGATTGATGACAAGATAATCAAAGCAGTTTGGGTAATGGTCAAAATAATTTTTCTATTATGTGCATCCGCTACTGAGCCGCTGAGGAGCGAAAAAATCAGAATCGGGATAAATCGTAACAGTCCGATCAGCCCAAGAGCAAATGCTGAATTGGTCAAGGTATAAATTTGCCAATTGAGAGCTACAAACTGCATTTGCGAACCTGTATTTGAGATAAACAGCGCAATCCAAAAAATACGAAAATCACGAGAACGAAACGCAGGAAAATCAGGAAAAACAATCAATTTTTGCATGAAGAGATTCTATTGTAACACAAGCAAATAGTAAAACTCCTCATTGACAAGGCTTTTGAAATATCTTTTAATAGTAAAATTGTTTTTATTTTCATAGAAACAGCAATTATTTATGATAAAGGCAGGATTTATTTTGCGCATTATTGCGCTATTGTTCATTTTTTTTATTTTTTCTCCAAAAGCATCATATGCAGCTCCCAAGCCACAATGTAATGCTGAAAATCCTGGAAGTATTCCAATAATTACCAGTATAATAACAGGAACTACGAGCGTTACTATCACCTGGTCACAAGCTCTGGATCCTGTGACACATTATACGTTAGCGTATGGACCTACAAAAGAAGAATTGATATATGGTGCTCCAAATATTGGTTCAAAAGGATCGGGTAGTTTTACTGTCAATGAACTAACGCCACAAACGAGATATTATTTTCGTATTCGAGCAGTAAATAACTGCGAGCCCGGAGATTTTTCAGACACTGTTTCGGTCGTCGTTGGAAAATCGCCTGAAGAAAATTTATACAAAATGCCCAATTTATCTCTCTATAAGAAAGTATTGGGGGCAAGTACTTCCGCAGCTAAAAAGCACACTGTTGCTGTGGCATCGGTGAAAACATTCCCATTTTGCGTAAATTGTTTTGGGTTACCTCTTCTCGTAACACAAACCATTCTTATTGGGGTATTTTTATATCTTTCTCATAAAATTTCTTATCTTCGGCCCATGTTTGCTTTGTTATTCCCAGTACTATTTTATTTTCTTTTTCGTTTCTTTCATGTCAATTGTAGTTCCAATGAGTTTTTTTGTCGGTACTATACTCAAGTAAATATTATTCTC
>JAGOUP010000069.1 GCA_018061205.1 Candidatus Levyibacteriota bacterium
GTCTGGATTCGAGTTTTAACAGATTTAAATTGTATACTGCGAGTACTGACAAAATATCTTTGAGTATACCTACTCTATTATAAACAGTTACAAACAAGAGTGTATTGTTGGTATGCAAGCCTTTCAATAGCAAGGGTGTCTTGGCAATAACATAAAATCGTGTGGTATTCGTTAGCGTATCTTCAATATTTTTTGCCAGAACTGGTATAGCATACGTCCCTGCCGCATAGGTTGAGGCGATATATCCATAGCCTTTTTTAATTTCTAACAGTGATTGTGTTGTACTTTCTGTTGAGATGATAGAGGCATGAGGGAGTTTTTCTCGTATCCATTTTTTACATTGGGCGAGTGCTTGTGGATGAGATACGATCGTTGTAATACTGGAAAGTTTTTTTTCTTTTGATAGGAGTTGGTGGTGAATGGGGATGGCAAATGATCCACAGACAAACAGTGAAAACTCTACCAAATAATCTATCGTATTGCGTACAATTCCTTCGAGAGAATTTTCAGCTGGTACCACGCCAACATCTGCTTTCTCACTCAGTACTGATTGGAAAGTCGTATAAATAGACGTTTCTGGAATATATGCTTTGGCTTTTGGAAATACAGACGTGGCTGCCTGTTGTGAATAGGTCCCATTCGGTCCTAAAAAGGCAACACGAACGTCTTGTGGCATATTGGTAATACGCGGTTTTGATGGGAGGTGGGTTGGGATTTCACTAATCACACGAAGCAATTTATTTGTTTGGAAAACAGAAAGACTGGAAAAACGTTTGGCATTTGCAATCTCTTCTTTAAAAAATTCTTTAAATGCGTTTTTATCCCCTGTTTGCAGAATTTTTGAAAGTGATTGTGCATTCTCCAAAAGGCTATCATACACGGGTAAAAAATAAGGATTATAAAATTGCATATCAGCCATCAGATCCACATCCTGATTGAGTACTCTTCCCATGGTGAGCGCATGCAGTGCAAAGGTTGGTGTTTGGAGCTTGGTTAAAATTTCCTTTTCTTGCCCTAGCAGTGCTTTTGCATACAGCAGATGCGTTGCATGCGTGAGTGCTTGGATATATGCTACTTGATAATCTTGTTCTTCAGCAGACATCTCAATCACTTCAAATCCTGCCTTTTCAAATATATTTTGGAGAAATGCTACATGTTCGTTGTCATTTTGTCGGCAAAAAATTATTTTTTGTCCAATCACTGAGCCAATGGTCGGACCAAAAAGCGGATGCATACCCAGGGTTCCACATGCTGCGTTTTCCATCGCCTGCATAGGAAGTACTTTGACTGAGGTTATATCTGTTAAGAGTGATTTTTGATTCATCAGAGGAATAACAGCTTCTATAACTGCTGGCGTATCAGCGATTGGGACAGAGATCATGACAATATCTGCTTTATTGATCAAATTCTTTTTTGCTGAGAAGTCTCTATTACTCACCGTAACTTCCAGATCATGATCTTTAAAAAACTGTACAAACCACTGTCCCATTTTCCCCCTGCCGCCAATAATATGGATTGTAATTTTTTTCTTCATATATTTTTGTTTGTCATCCCGAATTTATTTCGGGATCTCATATGCAACGAGATTTTTGAAACTAGTTCAGAATGACATTATGTACTGATTGCCTTCTGTCTCATATAGTGATCCATGATAACCAATGCACTCATCGCGTCAACGATTGGTACTGCGCGAGGCAACACACAAGGATCATGCCTACCAGTTGCTTTTAGTGTGATACTCTCTCCCGTTGTTGTGATGGTCGTTTGTTCTTTCTTTATCGTAGCAACAGGTTTGAAGGCAACGCGAAAATAAATATCTTCTCCTGTTGTGATGCCGCCGAGTGTTCCTCCTGCATTATTTGTTTTCGTTCGAATAGTGCCGTTTTCATCAGTAACAAATGGATCATTATGTGCACTTCCCAAAAGCTTTGTTCCCTCAAATCCTGATCCTATGTCAAATCCTTTGACTGCATTGATAGAGAGCATGGCTTTGCCCAAATCGGCTGACACTTTATCAAATACTGGTTCTCCTAATCCTTTAGGGACGTTTCGGATAACGCCTTTAATGACGCCTCCTATAGAATCACCATCGTCTCGAACTTTTTCGACCAACTGAATCATTTCAGAAGCCGTGGTCTCATCGGGACAGCGGATGATATTTGCTTCAATCATCTCAGGTGTGACTGTTTTGTAATCAATTGAAGTTTTTAGATCTCCTACTTGTTCAACAAAACTGAAAATTTCAATGCCTATTGTTTCTTTGAGATATTTTTTGGCGATTGCTCCGGCTGCGACTCTAGCGAGTGTTTCTCTGGCTGATGCTCTGCCACTTCCTCTCCAATCACGAGCACCGTATTTTGCTGTGTACGTATAATCGGCATGGGAGGGTCTATAGAGATTTTTCAGATCATGATAATCCTCTGATTTCACATCAGCGTTATATGCAATCAATAAAATTGGTGTGCCGGTAGTTTTTCCTTCAAAAACTCCTGAGAGGATATGAATGATATCTTGTTCGCGTCGGGGTGAAGTAATACTACTTTGCCCTGGTTTTCGTCGATCCATTTCTTTTTGTATTTCAGCCTCAGTGATGGCAATTCCTGCTGGGCATCCATCGAGTACAGCACCCACTGCGCCTCCATGAGATTCGCCAAATGTCGTTATTCGAAATAGTTGTCCAAATGAATTACCAGCCATATATTTAAAAATTCGAAATTCGAATATCGAAACTCGAAAAATTTTGTATTTTTGTCATTTACATTTTTGTATTTGTTTCGGATTTCGTGCTTTGATATTCGGATTTATCTAGTATAGTAAATACAGTTTCTAATTCCTGCTTTGTTAATTGTCCAGGCGCTGAGGCTTCACTCGCCTCTTTTGGGGCGAAAATCATTTCATTTCCCCAGAGTGTTCCAAATATCCGAGTAATACTGCCTTGTTCACCCATCCCCAGAATGATACAGCGCTTTTCATCTTTTTTCAACTGAAGCAGTAGTTGCATTAATCGAAGCGCGTCCTCTTCTGTTTGGCAAAGGGTGGAAATTTTGTAGATTGTTGGATTATAAGAAGCCATTCTCTCTAGTACATCATTGAGTATATTGTCAGTTGGTGTGTGTGTATAGTCATGAAACGAAGTAATTAGTTGTAACTTCTTACCCTTCACCGTGTCTAAAAGATCTTTTTGTTGTTCTACGTCAAAATCTACCAATACCTTTGCATCTTCTAGCTTTTTGATAATATGCTCTCTTAATGAACTTTCCATTGTTGGTGTTTCAAGGTTTTGTCTTCTAAAAAGAAGAATAAGCTTTTTCTTCTGTGAATTTATGAGCGTATCAATGAAATCTGACTTCAGGTCTTCAATGTAGTCGAGCCATACTTCAAAGAATGTATATTCATCGTTGTATGTTTTAATAGTATGTAAAACTTCTTCTTGGGTTGATTTTATAACTGGTAAACAATAGTGAATGTTCATATCTGTGTGTACAGTACCTTTCTCATGACCTCCTCTGGTGCGTTATGACCAGTATACAGCTCAAATTGTGTAAGTGCTTGATAGAGCAGCATTTCAACTCCTGGTATTATTGTTGCTCCGTGTTTTTTTGCTTCTTGAAGAAGTTTTGTTTCAAATGGGGCATAGATAGCATCAAAAACAATCTGATCTTTGTGAAGAATATCTGTATTGATTGGTGCTTCATCAGTATGTGGCTTCATCCCCACAGATGTGGCATTGATCAAAATATCTGATTTACTCAGTCTTTCTGTATCTTCTAGGCTATCAGCACTGCAGCCAAATTCTGTAGCAAGTGCTTCAGCCTTTTGCATGGTTCGGTTATATAGAGTAATAATTGCTCCTTTTTTCATAAGTCCATATATCATCGCTCGTGCAGCACCTCCGGCTCCAAGTACTGCAACAC
>JAGOUP010000007.1 GCA_018061205.1 Candidatus Levyibacteriota bacterium
ATTCAAAACAGTAATAGCTTCTCGGACATTTCCTTCAGGCGTTATAAATAGTGCTGGATCTAAGTCCCATGTTCTATTAAAGTATGTATATCTATCCACATTATATTCTTTTTCAACTGCCAAACTTATTTCTCCATCATATTTTTTATAAATTCTTTCATACTCTGCCATAGCCTCTGCTTCAGATATGCCAAGTGTGTCTTGCAAAAATCTATTTGCATTTTCTTTTATTGCATAGGCGAACTCTGATTGTCTGAAACGAACTGACCCTTCAACTGTAGCTCCAGTTCGTGGTTTCAATGTATATAATGTTCCGTCTAAATCAAGTGAATATCTCCATTGTTCTGTGTTTCCCATAAAAAAACCTCCCATTCCTTACACACCAAGGTTCTTCTTGGTGTGTAAGGAACGAGAGGGTACAAAAAAAGACCTTCCCGCGGTCCCATCCTTACTTGTTTAAACATTTCTGCTTAAACCGCTTAGTGGCGACTCTACGTTTGCAAACTAGTTTACACTGAGCTTGCCGAAGTGACATCGTCTGTTATATTTAACGGTCTAACTTCCGTAAGGCATTTTGGCCTTCTGCTCGTGGATCGTGACTCCACTCAATCGCTTTAATTAAATTGTATATTTAGTATATCAAACAAGAACAGCAACGTCAACAGCTTATTTAACCCTTGTTTTTTTTGTTTATTTACTCGTCTCTTTTGATAAAGTGATGGCTGATATCTCGTAAAACCACAGCAGCAATACCGAGAATTGGGATGGCAAAAATAGCACCCATAGCACCGGCCAATCGAAATCCGACGAGACTGGAAACGAGTATGATAACTGGGTGCATTTTAAAGGCTTGGCCAAAGGCTCTTGGAACAAAGATGTTGAAAATCAGTTGTTGGATGATAACCAAAATCAAAAATGCGATGAGAGCTAACCAAGGATCGATGATAAAGGTTACAAAAAGAGGAGGGATGATGGCTAAAATGGGTCCAATAAGTGGTAAAAATCCGAGAATGCCTGAAAGTAATGCGATGGCTGCAGCAAAATTAACATGCAGAATTTCCAAAACTATCCACGTTGCTAGTCCGGTTAACAAGCCAATGATGAGTTGGATACGTAAAAAAGAGGCAAATGTTGTTTCTATCACACTTTGGATAAAGCGCATTTTTTCATGCCATGTCTTAGGCGTGAGATAAAAAAACTCTCTATTGATACGATCTTTATCGATGATGAAGTAAAACGAAATAACCAACATGACAATCATGAGTACCACAAACTGTGCGATGGATGGTGCAACATAAATGAGATTATTGAGTCCCGTGGTTAATGAATCACTCCATTTTTGCATGAAAGGGGGAGCAGAATCTAGAAATGCTGGTAAAACTTTAGAGAGTGTTTGGATCTGTCGATTCACCAAAGGAATGAATGAAAATGCAATACCGATAACGCCAACGAGGATGAGGACATAGGTGATAGTGGTTGCCACCTTTTTAGGAACACGAAAGATACTACTAATCCATTCAACAACCGGTTCAAGAACAAAACTCAAAAGCCAAGAAATAACAACCAAAATGATGATATCGGAAAAATTATTGAAGAATTGCCAAAAAATACCGAGTAGATGAATACTGATTGCGACAATGAGCAAAATGATAAGTGTTTTAACAAGCGTTACTTCACGTTTTAATTCCTGGAACATAGTCTAACTATACTAGATGTATTAGGAGACTTCAATGAGGTGTTTTGGAGCATTGGTCAAAAGTTTGGCACCGTCTTTTGTAATGGTGAGTAAATCTTCAATTCTGATGCCACTATCATTTGGGAGATAGATTCCCGGTTCTACAGAAAATACCATGCCTTCAGTGAGCATATCTCTTGTATGAGGACTCAGTCGTGGTTGTTCGTGAACGAGGAGTCCAATACCATGACCCAAAGAGTGGGGCATATCAGGATATCCAGCGGAAGTAATATATGTACGTGCTACTTTGTCAACTTCAGATGCTGAAACGAGTTCAGCATGACAGCGAGAAGCGATATATTCTATTGCTTTTTGTTGTGCGCTCAGCACTGTTTCATACATTTTTTTTTGTTCCTTATTTGCCTTGCCAAAAAAAACAGTCCGTGTCATGTCTGAACAGTAGTCGTTTACTTTTACACCAAAATCCAACAGCACAAAATTATTTTTTGAAAGTTTTTTACTGGTAGGAATATGGTGAGGATTAGATGCATTACTTCCGAAAGCAACAATGGTGTCAAAGGAAAGAGTCGCTCCTGTTTTTTTGACAAACATTTCATACAGAAACGCCAATTCTTTTTCTGTTATTCCTTCTGTAATTTTTGTCAGTAAGAACGCAAATGCTTTATCACCCAGTGCACACGCATTTGCGATAGCGTTTATTTCATTTGGAGACTTTTTGATTCGAATAGTTTCAGTGATTTGATCAGCCGGCATGAGTATCTTTTTATCAATCGTTATGGTTAACGAAAGATATTCAGCATAGGTTATATCATTGGCTTCAAAACCGAGTTTTTCTATTGTATGTTTTTGCATAAGTTTTTGGATGGTTGTCGACATGGGTTGATCTCGAGAAATGTCGATGAGGGTAAAATCTTTTATATGCGTTTGGGCTGCCTCTTTATAAATACCGTGAGTCAAAATATATTGATTGGTTTGCGTGATGAGTAAAAAGGCATTTCTATCTTCATTCTCAAATCCGGAAAAGTTTGTGAGGTAGGTGATTGAGGGAATAGCAGAAACAAAAAAGGCATCAAGATTGTTATTTTTGAGGAGTTCTCGTAGTTTAAGTATTTTTTTCTCAATCATTCTTTTGTCATCCTGAACTTGTTTCAGGATCTAGTTTACATATGAGATGCTGAAACCTGTCTCGCCGAGCCAAGGCGGATAAATTCAGCATGACATTAAGGAATATTCTTACCGTATAATCGGAGTAAGTTTTCTTCCACTTCCTGTTGAGATAGTGACATCTTCTTCAGGGTCCAATGCTTGTTGTGGAATAATAATTCGTGGATTTTTGGGTACATCTGGGAAAATGAGTACGCGTGAAGCTATGATTTTTTTCGGATTATTTTTATCTGAAAATCCGATAACAACAACTTGTTTTAGTGGTTCGATTTTGGTAAATCCTGCTTTTTGTAATCCATCTTCTTTGGAGTAGATAAATGTTTTTGTGATATTCTCAATAGCCACTGTTGTGAGTGTGCCAGTATCTGAAATAACAGTGATGGTAAATTCATCAGCATCAATTGATGCAATTTCTCCTTGAAGAAATCGTGGTATTGTGACGACGTTGATAAAACGGGCAAGTGTGTGTTTTGTTTGTTTATTATAGAGCCCGAGGACATCAACATTGGTTCCTTTTGTAAGATCTGAAATACCAAATGAATTTTTTTCCGTAGGAGATGAAAATTTTGTCAACTCATCGACATCAATAATATGCTGCTGCTTATTGGTATCAGTTACGGTGATTTGTGTACCGGAAATCGTATCAACAGTACCAATAATCCCTTTTTTTTGTACCAATTTTAATTGAGCAACTCTGGTAGCAATTTGATCTTTTAAGTTTTTTAATACATTTAAATCTTTTTCCTCATCTGCTGCTGGAGAAGGTGACACGGTAGGTGTTACCGTTATTGCTTGCACAGTAGGTATGCTTATTTGTAATGCAAATACTGTTACCAAGAGATAAAAAAGATATTTCATAATTGATTTCTAAAAAGATTCTGTTGAAAAGGTTACTGTTCGTGTTTGTGTTATTTGTTCACCATTTGGTGCGATAGCGGTAACAGTCAGTGTATTACCATTTTCTCCAATAGTTACCGTTGATGAAAAGTCACCAACAGATGTTGGAGAAACGACTTGATCACTGACATCGGTTGATAAAATGACAAGTGATCCAGGTACTGTTTTTCCTGAAACCGTGATAACTTTTTTATCAAAAACTTCTCCCTCAAGAGGAGCTGAAAGGGTTAGATAAATGGTTGCTTTTGGAGTTGGAGTTGGAGGAGTGATTGAGACTGTCTTTGTTTGAGAAGGGGGAACAACTTTGGTTGATTGGTAAATATAAAAGGCTATCCCTGCCACAACAATTCCGATAAAAATAGCGATGAAAGAAATAACAATTTTTTCAGTCTTCATGTGGGTCAAAGCTCACGTAGAGGCAGCGATGAAGCTTATGTGAGTAATCCCATAATAGAATAAAACAAAACTCTTGTCAAGAAAAAAGGTTTCTGCTAGGATGAGGTTATGGAAATCACATTACTTTCTCAAAACGCACTCCGTATCAAAGGAAAAAAATCAATATTGTTAGTTGATGTATTAGATACACAAAAAACAGAAGCAAATGCATATCTCTATTTACAGCAAGATGTATTGCAGGTTAAAAAGGATAAGAATGCTCTGTTTATCTCAGGTCCTGGCGAATACGAAGTTTCCGGCACAAAAATAGCTGCGTTTCGAAATAATGATGATATTTTATATCAATTGACTATTGATGGAATGAAAGTGTTTCTCGCTTCTTCTGATGCATTTGTTCGTATGAAGGATAAAGTAGATGAACAAAACATCGTACTCCTTTTCACAAATGAATTAATTGATCAATCTGCATTGACCAATGCCCAGCCGACAGTTGTTGTGTGTTATGGCGATAAAGCTTTGGAAGTGAGTAAAAACTTAGGCAAAGGACTGAACAAGAAAGAAGGAGAAGCAGAAACGAACCCGGATGCCACTATAAAATCAGTTGATAAATTTGTGATGAGTGTTGAAAAATTACCAGCAGAATTACAAGTAGTACTCCTAGGGTAAAGCGTAAAGCGTCTTCTCGCTTTACCCTTTCCGCTTGATAAAGTTATGAAAGCACGAATACTTCCACACAATAGAGATGCAGAACAAAGTGTTCTCGGAGCAATTTTTATTGATAAAGATGCCATAGGGCTTATCTCTGCACTTCTTTCACCGAAAGATTTTTATGATGACATGCATGCGATCATTTATGAAGCGATGCTGCAATTGTATGAAGACCGAAAGTCTATTGATATTTTAACGATTACAGCATTTCTCAAAAAAAAGAAGTTATTAGATAAAATTGATGCGTCATATTTAACGGATCTCGTCAATGGAGTGCCTACTGCAGCAAATATTGAACAGTATGCACAGTTGATCAAAGAAGCAGCGACAAAACGATTTTTAATCCAATCAGGAACACATATCGTGGAGCTAGGGTTTGATGATCAGCAGGAAATACGAGAAATTATCGATGCAGCAGAGTCTTCGATCTTTTCTATCTCCCAAGGACATACGATAAAAGGATTTATTCATATCAAAGATTCATTAGCAGCCAGTTTCGACAAGATTGATGAGTTACATAAAAAGGGTGCTGGTTTACGAGGCATAAAAACAGGATTTATGGATTTAGATAATACACTTTCAGGGTTACAAAATTCAAATTTGATTATTTTGGCTGCCCGACCAGGACAAGGAAAAACAGCAATGGCTGTCAATATCGCACAACATGTTGGCGTTGTTGAAAAACAACCTGTCGCCATTTTCTCTTTGGAAATGAGTCAAGAAGAACTGGTTGATCGGTTACTCGTTGGCCAAGCAGATGTTGATGCATGGAGGTTAAAAACAGGAAAGTTGAATGAAAATGATTTTAGCAAATTATCAGAAGCGATGGGACAACTGGCTGATGCCAAAATATACATAGATGATACACCAGGTATTACGGTATCAGAAATGAGAACAAAAGCAAGAAGACTCCAAATGGAACATGGGATATCACTGGTTATTGTTGACTATTTACAACTTGTCAATCCTGGTCGGCGCTATGACAGTCGAGTACAAGAAGTTGGCGTGATATCACAAGCAATGAAGAATTTAGCGAGAGAGTTGAAAGTGCCAGTTATTGCGCTCTCACAGCTCTCACGTGCCATTGAGCATCGAGCAGGGGACAAGAGACCACAATTGGCTGATCTGCGTGAATCTGGATCTATCGAGCAAGATGCAGACGTGGTTATGTTTTTATATAGACCAGAGGATGAAATGACACCAACAGTAAATTACAAACTCCTCATAGCAAAGCATCGAAATGGCGCAACAGGAGAAATTGATTTATTATTTAGAGGAGACAGAATCAAATTCTACAGCATGTCAAAAGCCAGACCAGAAGAATCCCCACCACCCACATCGAAAGCCACACAAGAGAATTTGTTATCTTAAACTAATGATGTGCCGCGGGAGAGAGTCGAACTCTCACGTCCATTATAGACAAAGGTTTTTGAGACCTTCGTGTCTGCCATTCCACCACCGCGGCTAGTTGTTTAAATCACTTGTCATCCTGAACTTGTTTCAGGATCTAGTTTTTGCATTTTGAACTACTGTATTATATACTTTCGAAGATCATACTTCAATTCCAGCTATGAAAACAACTAAGACACCAAATATTCGGCTTTCTCAGGATATTGAGCCAACTCGGTACAAACTCTTTTTAAAACCTAATTTAGAAACATTTCTCTTTACAGGGGAAGAAACAATTACTATTATACTTCACAAACCTACCAAGACAATTATTCTGCATTCAGTTGATTTGAAAATCAAAAATGTTGTGTGGAGAGATGCGAATAATACTGTACAAAAAGGAACAGTTTCCTATGACAAAAAAACTGAAACAGCCATTTTTACCTTTTCAAAACCCTTAGCAACAGGAGTAGGGGAGTTATCACTTTCCTTCTCAGGAGTATTGGGAGAAAACTTACGAGGATTTTATAGAAGTAAATATACCGTGAACGGAGAAGAGTTCTATATGGCGACCACACAGTTTGAATCAACCGATGCGAGGCGAGCGTTTCCATCATTTGATGAACCAGCTTTCAAAGCTATTTTTGATGTGACGCTGCAAATTCCTCCGTTAACTACAGCTATTTCCAACACGTTAGAAACAGATATTATCGAACATGAAGGGGGATACAAAGTAGTTAATTTTGCTCCAACTCCCAAAATGTCTACATATCTTTTAGCATTTGTTGTCGGACAATTTGAATATATTGAAAAAAAGACAAAAAAAGGCGTTATCGTTCGAGTGTTTACAACACCAGGAAAGAAAAAACAAGGAGAATTTGCTTTGGATGTAGCAGTGCGTTGTTTGGAGTTTTATGAAGACTATTTTGCTATTGCGTATCCACTTCCTGTATTAGATTTGATTGCTGTTCCTGATTTTGCTGCTGGTGCTATGGAGAATTGGGGAGCAGTTACCTATCGCGAAACAGCGATTTTGGTTGATGATGTCCACTCTTCAGCTGCGAACAAACAATGGGTAGCACTCGTCGTTGCTCATGAATTGGCCCATATGTGGTTTGGCGATTTGGTAACGATGGAGTGGTGGACGCATTTGTGGCTCAATGAAGGATTTGCGTCATATATTGAATATTTGGCTGTTGATGAACTATTCCCAGAGTGGGATATGTGGACACAATTTGTACAGTTAGATCATGCAGGAGCGTTATCACTAGATGGACTAAAAAATACCCATGCTATTGAGATAGATGTTCATCATCCTGATGAAATTAGTGAGATTTTTGACGCAGTGAGTTATGCCAAAGGTGCGTCTGTTATTCGTATGCTGGCAGCATACCTAGGTAAAAATGATTTCAGAGATGGATTGAGAACATATCTGAAAGAACATTCGTATGCAAATGCTGCAACAGTCGATTTATGGGCAGCATTTGAGGAAGTGAGTGGTAAGCCTGTGCGGTCGATGATGCAAAATTGGACGAGAAAACCAGGATATCCCTTTATTCGAATCAAAGAAAAAGGAAAAGATTTGCAACTAACACAACAACGTTATTTTTCCAGTAGTGTTGCTGCAAGAGAGGAGAAAGATACAACGGTTTGGTCAATCCCTTTCTCTGTTGTAACAAAAAAAGAAAATGAGTCTGCGACATACTTTATGGATGCAAAATCATTACATATTCCCAAACCTGAGGGAGAATCATGGATGAAATTGAATAAGGAAGAGACAAGTTTTATTCGAGTCGATTACCCGACAAGCTTTTTACAAAAATTAGCAAACCCTATTGCTGAGAAAAAACTTTCAGCTGTTGATCGATTTGGTATCATCAGAGACGCATTTGATCTTTCACAGACTGGATATCTTCCCACATCTGAAGCATTATCTCTGGTTGCACACTACAAGGATGAAGATAACTATATTGTTTGGTCGGAGATTGCATCACAACTAGGATCGATAAAAAATCTCATCAGTGATAAACCATATTTTGATCAATTTTTAGTTTTTGCAGAAAAGCTTTTTACACCGATTGCTCATCATATGGGGTGGGAGAAAAAAAAGGGAGAGCCACATACGCACATTCTGCTTCGAAGTTTAGCGCTCTTTAGTTCGGGTTTTTATGGAAATAAAGAAATTATAAAAAAAGCGCAAACAATGTTTGAAAAACTACAAAAAGACAAGACTCCTATAGAAGCTGATATACGTAGTGTTGTCTATAATTTGGTTGCGAAAAATGGGGGAGAGAAGGAGTACTCCTTATTTGAACAGATGTACCACAAAGAACCGATGCAAGAAGAAAAAGAACGACTGAGTAAAGCGCTTTGTTTCTTTAGTGATAAAAAACTGTTACAAAAAGCATTGAAATTTAGTTTTTCCGATGCTGTACGTCTCCAAGATTCGTTTATTATGGTGACCTATGTCTGGATGAATCCGAAAGGGAAGGTATTGGCATGGGAGTTTGTGCAGCAGCATTGGGACGACATTTTGAGAAAATACGGAGCCGGAGGACACCTATTACCACGATTTATTAGTCCAGCCAAAGTATTTTCATCAAAAGAAAAAGCAGCCGAAGTGAGAGCGTTTTTCAAAGCACACAAAGCTCCAGGTGCACAACGAACAGTCGAGCAAGTCATCGAGAAAATCTACGCAAACCATGAATGGCTCTCTAAAGATGAGCAGGGCATCAAGCAATTCTTGCACGTATAGTTTCCTTACTTTACCCTTGGCGCTTTCCCCTAGACCCTTGTATATGCTAAAATAGCATCATGATTGGTGTTACAGAACTTCGAAATGGGAGTGTTTATGAAGATCAGGGGGATATTCTTATTGTGCTTTCCTATGAGCATATCAAAATGGGGCGGGGCAGTGCCAACATCAAAGTAAAGGTGAAAAACGTACGAAATGGTGCCACATTGATCAAAAGTTTTATCAATGGAGCGAGAGTAAATAATTTGCAAATTGCCAAAAAAGACGTTCAATTCTTATACAAAGACGATACAGATGCGTATTTTATGAATCCGATCACCTTTGAGCAATTAACCATTCCGTTAACAGTTATTGGGGAACATGAATATCTCAAAGAGGGACATGATTTTAACGTGAGCTTTTTAGGTGATGAAGCACTCTCTATTACCTTTCCTCCCAAAATGGAATTTACCATTGCTGATACAGGGCCATCACTACGGGGAAATAGTGCAACAAATATCTATAAAGATGCTGTTTTGGACAATGGACTCAAGATTCGTGTGCCACTTTTTTCCAAAATAGGGGATAGAATCCGTATTGATACACGAACAGGAGAATATTCCGAAAAGGTTCAATAGGTACGCCCATACATGCAATATTTTATTTTTTTACTACTGGTTTGTTTTATTATCTTCCTTTTTACTCTGTTTGTTCTTTGTCGAGATGATTTTGTTCTTTTCAAAAAAAATGTAGACATGGAAAAGGTATTTAATGTTGCCTTTCTCGTTGGTCTCGTTGGACTCTTTTTTAGTAGAGTTGTGTATGTCATTTTATTTTTTAAACCGCTTTTTTTGCATCCGTTAGTATTTTTTCTTTTTCCGTATTTCCCAGGGCTTTCTTTACCGGGAGGGCTTTTGGGTGGTTCATTAGCATTGTTGTTTTTTCTCAAAGGGAAAAAATATCCTGAAGGAAGACTGTTTGATTTTTTTATCTTGAGCGCAACGATTGCTATTATTATTGGAGAGATTGTGATGAGTATCGTTTTATATGTTGGGACAAAGCAACTCGCTATTGCCTATATCGTTGATGCGGTGGTGCTATTTCTTATTTTTCTTTTCACATTTCGTGTCTTTAAAAAACATACCCTCAAAGAGGGGGGTGTCGGACTTTTTCTGATGATGCTGATGAGTTTGTTATACATTGGTACTGCATTCTTGCAAAAGTTTAGTGATGTGAGTCTTTTGTATAAAGAAATTGGGACGTGGAGTGTTTTGTTTCTTCTCTCTTTTATTTTATTCTTACGTCAGGAGTCATTTTTCTCCTTTTTTGCTAAAAAATAACTATGAATGTTGCTATTCTTTTTGAAGATGATGATGTGCTGGTCTTAAATAAACCCTCCGGTGTTACTGTCAATACATCAGATACAACAACCGGCGAAGAAACACTGCAAAACTTTGTTGAGACCTATCGCCATTTACCTCCCTATGTTAGACCTGAAAAAGTACGTGAGGAGAAAGAAAGTGGAGAAAAAGTATTTAAAACACCAGAGCAGGAATTTACTGATAGAGCAGGGATTGTTCATCGGTTAGATAAAGAAACCTCTGGAGTTATTTTGGTTGCTAAAAACGTCCACTCTTTTAGAGATCTGCAATCCCAATTCAAACAGCGTTCAGTTGAAAAAAAATATGTCGCACTTTCCCATGGATTGATCAAACCAGAGATTGGAGAAATAAATGTTCCGGTTGGAAGACTTCCTTGGAACAGAAAACAATTTGGTGTCATAGCAGATGGACGGGAAGCGCAAACACTGTATAAACTTGTCCAAAAATATACGCTCACTATTGCAGGAAAAAAAGAAAACCTTTCATTCGTTGAATTGACACCAAAAACAGGAAGAACACATCAAATACGGGTACATTTAAAATATATTGGGTATCCTATTTTTGCTGATTTTCTCTACGCTGGAAGAAAAACAGCGCGAAATGATCGAAAACTTTTAACACGAGTATTTCTTCATGCAGGAACAATCACTTTTGATCATCCAACAAATAAAACCCGCCTTACTTTTGAAGCACCGCTTCCTGAAGAACTACAAAAAGTATTGCAGTTATGTAGTATACTAGAATAAGAAGGGTGGTGAATGAAGAATTTTTAATTTTCAATTTTTAATGAATTTAGATTTCATTTTAAATTTTAAATTTTAAATTGAATTTGTATGGGTTCAACTGGTTTTTTTAAGGGAGAAAAGAAAAAACAAAAAAAAGGAGGCAAAGAAGCAAAAAATATATTTTCAGACGCTCCTATATTTACTCTCCCCGAAATGATTTCTAAAAAGAAAAAAGAAAAATAAGCAAAAGCGCATGAAACACTCTGTCCCGGGATCTAAAAAGAGCCAAAGTATGCGTATTGTCGGACTCTTTTGTTTGGCAGTCGGTATTTTGGTATGCGTTTCTCTTTTTTTCAAATTTGCGACTGTTATTGCAAAAAGTACCTTTGATGGACAACATCGCTTTACCATCTTGCAAAGAGGAAATCCTGTTCGTTTTTATTCGTTTGCTCCTGATTCCAATACCATTTCTGTCTTGGATGTCGTCACAGAATCAAAAACTCCTGAAAAACTCATTGCTATTCCGGTTGATACAGCAATAAATGATATGGAGTATCATCCAGATTCAACTGAGGTAGAGGAGTATCTTCGGCATGTGTTCTTTTCAATAAATGGTCTGCAAACGAATATGACAGCGCTTGATGTGTTCCGTTTATGGTTATTTTCTCGATCAGTTCATGCAAATGATATCATTGTGGAAAAAATAGAAGATATTTCCAAGTTTGGGAGACTAAATGCAAAACTCTTTTCAGATGAGACAATTATACAAGAAGATAAAAGTATACAAATTATCAATGCGACAGGGGTTGTGGGTGTAGGAAATGATTTTTCTGAACAATTGAGTACTATTGGAGGAAATGTTATTTCTGTAACTACAGCACGCAAAATAGTACCAAAAACAATCATTCAGTATTATGGAGAATCGTCCTACACACTACAAAAAATAGAGAAAATGCTCCATAAAAAGGCAACATCACTGCAGAAACAGGGTATTTCTGATATTATAATTATCTTAGGAAAGGATAGTGTACAACCATAATATGCTTATACCAATTATTATTATTTTAGCCATCATTTCTGTTGTATGGGCTTTTTGGTCGCTGCGTCACCTCAAACATGATCGTCATAGTGTTGAAACAGTAAAGAAACATTTATCTCATGGAAGAGTCGTCTTTCAGAGGGATGGGGAACATCATTCTTCTTCGTCTTGAAGGTCTTCTGATTTTTGTGGTACCCGTGCATGTTTTGTTGCCATAGTTTTTTGTTCTAGATTGAGAAAAGAAGGTTGATTTTTAAATTTATTTACTCTTTTATCCTCTTTAATAAAAATAGTAATCCCTTTTTTATTAATTGCTTTTATACATGCTTGGTATGTATTTCCTCCCTCAATAAATTTAATGAGACGTTTTCCTATATCATCAGGCAGCATACCGATAAATGTTTCACTGGTATCTAAAACAAATATTTTTGATCGTTTAATGCGCAGATTGACCATTTCTCCTGTCATCAAATGGGCAATGACGTGCTGCTGGGCAACATTGATCAGTTCAACAACTTTCGTTTTTCCTTGTTCTTCAATGAACATTGTATCGGCGATTGCCGCAAAGGTTGGTATATGATGATTGCCATCAGTATTTTTTTTTGCTGCTTGTAAACGTTTGAGATTTTTTAATGCAATTGGATTTTGGTTATCAAGTGACAAGACCATTTCGTATGTTTTTGTCGCTTCTTTATTTTTTCGGAGGGCGGAATATGCAAAAGCTATCCGATTAAGGGTTTCGAAATCTTGTGGAGATTCCTCTAGAATTTGCTGATTGAGTTCGATGGCTTTTTCCCAATCACCTTGTAATGCTAATTGAATTGCTTGATCTTTTGACGCAGTCATTATATTTTTCGCCTTTTTCTATTAAAAGATCAATACAAGGGTAAATTTAGTATTTTAATAGATATTTTGGGCAAGTAAATTACGAGAAATTTTATCGCAATTTCTTGCAAATGTCAATAGAGAACAGGTATAATGCAGTTGAAAGTGCAAAGTTAAAAGTGAAAAGTGAAGGAACTTTGCATTTTGAATTTTTAATTTAATCTATGTCTGGACATTCAAAATGGTCTCAAATAAAAAGGCAAAAAGGAGTTGCTGATGTAAAGCGTGGACACGCATTTACCAAGTTAGGTCTTGCTATAACCATAGCCGTCAAAGCTGGTGGAGGTATTACTGATCCAAATCAAAATTTCAGACTCAGATTGGAAATAGAAAAAGCCCGTATGGCAAATATGCCAAAAGAAAATATTACCCGCGCTATTGAACGGGGAGTAGGGAAGGGTGATAAAGGAGAATTGTCTGAAGTAGTATATGAAGGTTTTGCTCCTCATGGTATTTCTATTATTGTCGAAGCAGTGACTGATAACAAGCAACGTACGACACCTGAAGTGAAAAGTTTGTTTGATAAAAATGGGGGAACGCTGGGTGTTCCAGGATCTGTTGCGTATCAGTTCAGTCAGATGGGTGTCATTGTGGCTCCTAAAAATGGGAAATCATTTGATGATCTTTTTTTGCTTGCAGCAGACCATGGTGTTGTAGATGTTGAGGATAGTGGGGAAGAGGTTGTGTTGTATACCAATCCTTCAGATTTAGCAAAGATTAAAGAATCGCTAAAAGATATATTGGATATTAGTTCTGCTGAGTTAATTCGAAAACCGAACTCACCAATTGTCATTGCTGACAAAGAAGTAGCGGAAAAAATCATACAATTTATTGAGCGATTAGAAAATCATGATGATGTGCAAAAAGTATATAGCAATTTTGACATAGCCTAAACACATGCAACAAACAACTATTGCAAAGCAGCCATTCTTACATCGATTAGCAGGATTTACGATCAGTAAACGACAGAGATTTGTTATTTCTGTAGTGCTATTATCACTTGGTTTGTTTTTTTCAGAAACATATCGTCAATTTCATTTTTATATTTCATTTTTGTTATCCTCCCTGACGGTTCTTGCTATTTTTTGGTCGAATTATAAAGATATTAGGGAAAATCATTCTCCCATGATTTATGTATTGCCGTTTTTCTTTACACTTTCTTTTGGATTATTTTATTTTCTTTTGGGAGATAGAATTTTGAGTAGGTTGTTGTTGACTACGTGTTATGCAATCGGACTGTACTCACTGTTTCTCAGTCAAAATATTTTTATTGTTTCATCCATCAGAACTATTGCATTGCTATCCAGTGCCAGGCTTGTTTCTACGGTATTAGTACTCGTAACATTTGTTTTTCTTACCGCCACAATTTTTTCACTCCGTTTATTTCTTTTTCCGACAGCCATTCTTGTTTTTCTTTATTCATTCTTTCTCATTTCTCATGCTTTATGGATATATACTTTAGAGACATCATGGTTTCCGAATGCAAAGTGGACGGCATTTTTGTCACTTTGTATTTTTGAGGTAACGCTTATTTTATGGTTTTGGCCAGCTCACTTTGCTTTTATCGCTGTATTTTTAATGGGATTTTTATATACACTAGTGAGTCTCTCTCATCTATGGTTTGAGAAAAAGCTCTTCAAGGGGTCATTATGGGAATATGTATGGATATCGTTGGTAATTTTTATTATTTTGCTATTTTTTACATTCGTTTTACCCTTGGGATATTGATTATTTTGTATTGTCTGAGGTGGGGAAGAGGAGTAGAGGGATGAGTAGGGTGATATAGTATGATATAGTCATTCCTTAGAATTAGCCTCGAATGATATGGTTTGATACATATTATTATAAGTCCTATATAATTATTT
>JAGOUP010000070.1 GCA_018061205.1 Candidatus Levyibacteriota bacterium
CCTATATACATAGCTAGATTTCCCTTTGAGAATGCAAGTAATGACGGGTCAAGTGTGTCATCCCAAACATTACTCCCTCCTGATGCGTACTCGGTATAATAACTGAGCGTATCACTACTTGCTTGGGCTGTTGAAGCCAAATCATAGATATTTGCCCCATTTTGCACAAAAAGCAACGATAAAATATCAGGAGCATGCGTTATATTATCATAAGTCCCCAGCGCTGCTCCTGCAGTTTTTATTTTTCCTTCTTCGTCTTTGACAGTCAATATTCTCGCATCTTTCCCAAAATCTTCCCAGTTTGTCGGCGGCTGCAGTGATGCTGCTTCAAACATTTCCGTATTTGTGAACAACGCCAACGTATCGATTTGGAGTGGAATACCATACAAAGCACCATTCTTTGTCAAATCATTTTGCATAACAGGATAATATACCTTTTTAAATTCATCGGGAGTAATAACACTTTCAGGTAAAGGAGCTACAATATCGCTAATTTCTGGCACCCAGGAATTATGAAATCGAAACATATCCGGTCCATTCCCATTTTTTATTCGTGTTTCCAAACGCTCTTTATACTGCTTTACATCCTGCTGCTCATACTTGATGGTTATATTTGGATTTTCTTTTTGAAAATCATTGATCAAGCCCTGCATTATTTTCGGATCCTCCCAAAGTCCCCAATACGTTAATGTTACTTTTTCATCTTTCGCAGCAAAAAAAGTGGGAATAATAAAAGTAAAAGTAACTACCCCTAGCAGTATCAGTATCACAAGTCCAATAACTGCTTTCAAAATTCCCTTCAAAGGGAGCTTTGATACAAAAGACCCACCAGAAGCCGGTGGAACCACAGGAGGCGTAAGAGGGGAAACCGGGGGAACTGAAGAAGTCGACATAACAGGCTGTAGAGATGGTATAGGCTGAATGGGTTGCGGTACCATATTTTGCATTGGTTGAACTGGAGAAACTGATGAAACTGGCGGAGATGAAACAGGCTGTACCGGTGGAACAGATTGTATCGGTTGTCCTATAGGAGGAGGTACTACTCCCTGAAAAATGGTATTGTCACTCATAGCTTCTTTTTATAGTATAATAGAACCCGTACCACAGCGCAAATGAATATTTTTTCTCATTCAACAAAAAAAACTTCTATCCGTTTTGCCAAAAGCGTCTTTTGGTTCCTCATAGGAATCTTCCTTGGTCTCTTTCTCTTACTGAGCTTCCTTTTTATTGTCTTCCAAAGAATGTATGCAGGAGTTGTCTATCCAGGAGTGATTATTGATGGTGTTCATTTTGGTGGAAAAACACAAACGCAAGTACAAGCATATTTTAAAGAAAAAAATGCTATTTTTGATAGCACAAACTTCGTCTTTACTAGCGACCAACAAACAGCTACTATCTCAGCCAAGGATTTAGGACTTGGGTATGATGAAGATCTTTTGGCAAATCAAGCATACAGCATAGGAAGATCATCTGATGTTGTATCAAATATTAGCCTGATTTTACAAGCATATATGAACAATTTATCTCTTCCCCCTTCTTACCACTATGACCAAGCAAAATTAGAAACATTTATTCTTCCTCTTACTGAAAAACTAAAGATTGCCCCGGTTAACGCGGTATTTGTCTTCGAAAATGGTCGTGTAACAGAATTTCATCCATCATCGAATGGACGAGAAGTAGATATGGAAAAAATCAAAAATGAAATAGCAAAACAAGTACCAACACTAACGTCTGAAGGAAAAGTAACTACCATTGTTATTCCAATTCCTCTGAAAGTCCTCGAACCGGAAATAACAACCGAAAAAGTCAATAAATATGGTATTAAAGAACTCATTGGAGAAGGAACATCTTTTTACCAAGGGTCAATTCCGAGTAGAATTCATAATTTAACATTGGCGACTAATCGGATACAAGGCGCCCTTATCCCGCCAGGTGAAGAATTTTCTTTCAATAAATCAATTGGAGATATTTCTGCATTAACAGGATATAAACAAGCATATGTGATCCAAAATGGTCGAACAGTGCTCGGAGATGGTGGTGGAGTATGCCAAGTTTCAACAACACTTTTTAGAGCAGTACTCAATGCAGGTTTACCAATAACCGAAAGAAATCAACATGCATACAGAGTACAATATTATGAACAAAATTCTTCTCCTGGTATTGATGCTGCTATTTATACACCAAATATTGATTTGCGATTTAAAAATGATACAAACCATTACATTCTCATCCAATCAGAACAAGATGTTGCACAACAAAGTATAACGTTTTACCTCTATGGAACAAGAGATAATAGAGAGATAACAATCACTGAGCCTGTTATTGTCTCACAATCTCCGGCTCCTGAAGCTGCATATCAAGATGATCCAACACTTCCAAAAGGTGAAGTAAAACAAGTAGATTTTGCTGCTGCCGGAGCAAAAGTATTCTTTACGAGACAAGTAAAACAGAACGGGAAAACAATCATTGATGAAAAATTTACTTCTAATTTTAAACCATGGCAAGCAGTATTCCTACGAGGAACGAAAGAATAAAACGATTGTTATATTGTTACATTGCTCTATTGTTAAAAGTCCATTAATAAAAATCAATAACAATGAAACAATCTAACAATGTAGCAATTTTGTATTATGAATAAGATTTTAAACATTGATAAAGCAGTACAAGTAAGTAAAGTAGTCAGAGACACAGGGGGCAAGCTAGTCTTGGCTGGGGGGTGTTTTGATATTCTCCATGTTGGACATATTCAGTTCTTTGAACGTGCTAAAAAATTTGGTGATCATCTCATGCTTTTGATAGAAAGTGATGAAACAGTCAAGCGATTGAAGGGAGTCAACCGTCCGATAAACTCACAGAAAAATCGCGCAAGAGTACTCACAGCCCTCAGTACTGTTGATTCTGTCTGTCTGTTACCCTCAATTTCTACAAATAAAGCCTATGAATCGCTTGTCTTACGGCTAAAACCTGCTATAATAGCAACCACGACAGGAGATCTCTTTCAAAAACAAAAAGAGAAACAAGCAAAAAGCGTTGACGGAAAAGTGATACGTATCAAAAATCTGAAGGATCACTCGACCACACGAATTGCACAGCTCCTCTCACAAAATTTGTAATTTATGAAAATTATTTTAGGATTAGGCGGCTTATTAGTACTACTTATTTTTGCATTTCTCTTCACACAGAATTTCTTCGGCGTTTTTGGTAATAAAGCAACTGCTATGATCAAGAATCAAAGCTATACTATCGATGTCGTAAAAACACCAAAAGAGAAACAAATAGGCCTTTCAGGAAAAAAATCAATCCCCCTCAATTATGGCATGTACTTTCCTTTTGAAAAAGCAGACTATTATGCATTTTGGATGAAAGACATGAAATTTCCTATCGATATTATTTTTATCAGAGAAAATAAAATCGTAACCATCCATGATAGTGTTCCTTTCGCCACATCAGATACCAACAATCTCCCTTTATATCAACCTGATGAACCTGCTGATGCAGTACTTGAGATCACTGCGGGTTTATCCAAAAAAAATGGCTTTATCAAAGGTGACACAATAACATTTAAAAATCTTTCTCAATAAAGGCTCCTTGTATGAAAATACTCGCTATAGAAACATCGTGTGATGAAACAGGTGTCGCCATTGTAGAAGGATCTGCAACACAACCATCAGTAAGCCTTCTTTCAAATAGTCTCGCTTCTTCTTTAGATCTCCACACAAAAACAGGTGGTGTCATACCGGAAATTGCAGCACGGGAGCAATTAAGATATATCATTCCTGTTATTGAAGAAGCATTACAAAATGCCAATCTCAGTTTTTCCAAAACAAAGGCACCTGACATTGATGCGATCACCGTAACGTACGGACCAGGAC
>JAGOUP010000071.1 GCA_018061205.1 Candidatus Levyibacteriota bacterium
TTGTTAAATTGCTGTATTGTTAATTCCTCTCCCTTTGGGAGAGGTTAGGTGAGGGAACAATAGAACAATATAGCAATGAAACAATAGGGCAAAATTATTTCGCTGTGTGTATGGCAAGCGCTTCTAACTCACAATTAGCCTTACACACCTCACAATAGAGATCTTTCTTGAACCTGATTGTTCTCCCGTGTTCGATGAGTAAATAGGTGAGTTCAAACCAGTCTTTTTTATCAAACTGTTTCATCAAATCTTGCTCTATTTTATTGGGATCAGTATTGGTAGTGAGGCCAAATCGTTGGGATTGTTTTTTGACATGGGTATCTACGGCGATTCCCTCAACGATGCCAAATGCGTTGCCCAGTACAACATTCCCTGTTTTTCTCGCAACGCCCGGTATTGTCGTCATTTCAGCAAGTGTGCGGGGGAGCTTGCCGTCAAACTTTTCAAGAATGGTTTTGGAAGCTTCTTGGACACTCTTGGCTTTGTTGTTAAAAAAGCCTGTTGATTTGATGTCTTGACCCAGTTCTGCACGATCCACAAGGGCAAAATTGATCATTTCTTGAATTTCAGGGGTAGGCTTTGAAAATTTCTTTGCATATTCAGGAGAAGAAAGTTTCATTGTTCTAAATTTGGGAAAAAGTTTATCAGTAACTTTATTAACAGCTATGTCTGTGCATTGTGCTGAAAGGATTACCGCAATCAGCAACTCGAAATCATTTCCATAGGTCAAGATGGTTTTGGTATTTTTGTAGTGCTTTCTAAGAAGGGTAAGGAGTTTTTTTATATCTACTGTCATGGAGCTATTTTAGAGGAGGGTTAAAAAATATGCAAGGAGGTTATTTGTCTAATTGGTTCAGTTCATTAAGAGTTCCCCTGATACTAATACGTGCAATTGTGGGATTTTTCCTGAGATTTGGATGAGGAAACCTTTCTCCTTTAATATGTATGTCAGAAGCAGAAAATGTAACTCTCTTAGGATCACCTTCTGTTCTAGGAAAATCATCTGAATCTTGCTCTGGTTCAATCATTTGATCACTACTTCTATGGAATTCTTCGTGACCTTGTAGATGTCCAACAGCTTGGGATTCAAATATTGTTACCTCAGTTTTTGAAGGCATGACCATTTCTGCTCCAAAAGATGGAGTAATCGGTTCAGGTACTTTTGATGATCCTTCTAAAAATCTTGGCATACTATTATTTTAGTATTTTCGGCATTATACTGGCTTGACGGTAAAAAAACAAGAGCCTGACAAAACGAGTTCAGGGGGGAGTATGGTAGGTCAGTACTGTCACTATAATAAAAATACCAAACTTTTTTCGATTTATGGGTAAGGAAAGGGGAAGAGATGGGTAAGGGAGAGACTGAATTTGAAATTTTAAATTTACAATTTTCAATGAAATCTAAATTTTAAAAATTTAATGATTTAAACATTCATTTCAAATTTCAAATTTCAAATTAAAAATTACTTAGGCTATCAGCCTTGCTGCTCCCATGACGGAGCTTTCTTCGACGTGGATAAAGGTGATTTTGTATTCTGAAATCTCTTTTACTGTTTTTTCAACTGTTTCTTTGTAATTGTTTCCTTTCCAGAAAAGACTCCCCTCGACAACAACGTATAAATCTCTTTTTTGAAATGCTGCAATTCCAGCTATTTGACATGCAGCAAGCTGTGCTGACTTTTCCAATACTTGTTTGGCATAAATACCTACTTCAGTTTCTCCACGAGCCAAATCGTCCAAGGCTTTTGTCGTGGTAATTTCAGGATAGGAAATATCTTTTTGCTTTAGTAAGAGATTAAAATATTTATAGAGGTATGCGCCCGATACTTGTTTTTCAAATGCTTGCATACCAGGCTGGATAGATGTTCTATCAATTTCTTCTTCAATTGGATCTTTTGGTAGTTTGTCAAAACCACCTGATTCCAAATTTACTGCCTCATGTTCTGTAAGAAAAAATGCTGCATTGTATCCCGTACCGACAATCGCACATGCTAATTTTTCCCATGGAGCTTGAGTGAGCCCTGAAAGGAGAAGGCAAATTGTGTCATTGGCAACACAAATTTGAATAACACGATGTTGCATTTCTTTTATATGATCTTCGATCATTTTACCCACATGATTGCCTTGGAGCCCTTCAAATGTGTGTTCTTTGGTGCCGTACAGCAAGATGCCATCAAGCTTTTCATCTCGGACTGTGGGTTGAAGGGGAAAGGCAAAATTGAGGGCCAAGTGGGTGATATCGGGAGCAATTTCGAGTTCTAAAAATGCGAGAAAATCATCTTTTGTATGAAAAATTGGCTGCTCCTTTTCAGTATGTGAAAGGATATTGTAGTTTTCTCCTTGTCGTTTCATGAGGACGTTTCGGCAAATACTGCCACCAACAACTAAAACTTGAAAGACTTCATCATCGGCAACAAATGGAGTGGGGACAAAGTTTCGAAGGAACGCCAAGCTGGTTTTTTCTCCACGCTGAGCATCTTCTAGTTCTTTGAGAAAATTTTGTTTTATTGTTTGTAATGGTTCAATACTCACACTGTGATTATAGAGAATGTTTTGCTAGGCTGCAACAGGGTACTGTTTTAGTGCTCGTTGTATGCCTTTGATAGTATCGTCAAGGCCGAGTATTGCATCTCGAGCGGTAATTCGTCCTTTTTCTCCTCGTATTTGTGCTGCGTTTTTTAGTTTTTGTGTGCTATTTCCTACTGCCACGAGGTAAATGCTATCTACTCCCTCATTGGGTTGTCCTGGCTCAAGATTATCTACTGGAGGGTTATCGGTACTGGAATCACCAATATGAACGATCAATGCTTCTTCATACGTAAAGCCTATTTTTTTTACTTCACCAAGAAGGGTAGAGAATTTATTGAAATTTTTATTACCGATATCAATAAATCCTGCTGTAGGATTAAAGCTACACGTTAGTGATGCTTTCATAATGTCAATTGTATGGAGACTCGTTATCGCTGCTTCTAAGCGATCTTGTAATTCTTGTTCTTCTTCTTGCAAGACCTGTTGTAGATAGTCTCGTGTTTGTGCTGTGTTCCCATCAAGTCGAGATTTTTTTAGTTGATTGATAAAATCGGTAACGTACGGGACTTTGGTCATTCTGTTGGCAACAATTTCTAGTTCTTGTTCAAGCTGATCGTGTGTTTGTTGTAGATATGTTGTTACTTCATTGGCTATCCACTCAGGTGTGACTATCTCCCCATCAGTAGTTTCATGGATAAATGTTCCTCCTTCGCGATTAGCGAGTTCCATCGAAAGCATAGACAATTTTGGTTCTGTTCGTGCTGTTCCATTGATTTTTTCTTGGAGATGGTGATTAATGCGTTGCAATTCATCAAACCATGCTTGTGGGTCCTCAACAGGTGTTTCAGCTTTGAGTTGTGTGTCTTCAATTTTAAAAACCACTCCTCCTGCTTCTGCCATGCCAAATACTCGTAACTCGGGTATCGGAGGGAGCATTTCAGCAGTTCCCCACGCATAGAGTGCTGGTCTTCCTGTATTGAGAACAAGTAAGACTGCCTTTTTATCACCATATGTCGTTTTCATTTCTTCTGCCATAAATTGTAACTCTGCTAGCGTTTTATCTAAAAGTGCTGTATTGGCAGCTGTTTCTCTATCATTTATTGTTGAATTGATATCGATAGAAAAGACAACGACTTTTGTCTTTGGATCATGGAGTTTTGTCGCAAAATCTAAGCCTAGATCCAATCCGTATTCAGCTTGTTCAAATTCTGCGAGTGCTTTTTCTCGAATGGTATCAAATGCTCCTAATGTTTTCCGACCATTCTGAATGGTAATAGATGGGTTATGAGAAATATACCCATCTGGCATATGCTTTATAAGCC
>JAGOUP010000072.1 GCA_018061205.1 Candidatus Levyibacteriota bacterium
AAGCATGGGTATCTGTTACCACGGCAGACGTTTCAAAGAGAGTGGTATTGGTAAAACGAAGGGTATTGGTGGCGGAGACAGAATTGGTGGCTGTCATCATGGAAAAATCTCCATTGAGAAGCAACCCGGAGTTGCCGACATTGAGTCCTCCTCGCACATATACAGATTGTTGAAACTGAGTGACGCCAGTTGAATCCAAATTCCCCACTTTCAATGTCCCCACGTTGGCATTGCTGATCTCTGCTCCGGTGATGTCGATGATTTTTAATACTCCATCGCCTCCATCCTGACTACCCAAGTAAACATAATTTCCATTGACAAATATTCTCCTAACAAGTCCTCCCGAAAGTATACTTCCAAAAACATCTACACGAACAGGGTCAGTTGATGAAGTAAGATCAAATATGACAGGCCCAAAAACATTTCCTGCTATAAATAAATAATTTTCCGCTATCATAAAATCGTTAGGAACTTCAAATGCCTGGCCCAAAACAAATGAGGTAACATCAACGGGTGTCGTGGGATCAGATATATCTATAATATCTATAGCTGAATTATTTAAATCCCCAATATAGGCATATCGTCCTTTTATAACAACCTTATTCATAAGTGTGCCTGTGTCAATACTTCCAACTTCTACAATGTTTGTAGGATCAGATATATCGAAAATAAATAAACCATCATCTGTATGTGATCCATAGGCATATTTTCCTGAAATAGCAATAAAACTGACACTAGTTGGAAAAGTGCCAACGACTCTCAAATTATTTGGATCAGATATGTCTATTGAATTTACACCCGTATAGACATAATTCCCTGAAATAGCAACATCGCTTCCACCTCCGACCCCTCCTGATCCTAACATATAGGGGTTCGTTGGGTCAGATATGTCGATAGCTACCAGTCCATCCCCATACATAACGTAGGCATAATTGCCAGAGACAGCCAGTTTTGTAGCAATAAAAGGATTTGAATTTTCATGTCCGACTACAACCGGATTCGTTGAATCAGATATATCCACGATATACAGGCCGCCATCACCCTTAGAAACATAGGCATATTGACCAGAAACAAAAATATTTACATTGCCATTAACAGCCCCCAAATTAAGAGTGCTTGCCAAAGTCGGCGTCGCCAGCTTTCCCCGAAAATCCACCACTCCATAAAATGTATTCGTCCCTGTCAGGGTGTTGTCGCCGGTTGAAAGGACATCTCCCCCACCTGCTGGCCAGGTCGTTCGTTTTTCTCCACCAAGGGTGATACCATCATTGATGAGGACATTGGTAAAAGATGACGTAGCCGTTCCGGTGGCAATAAGGCTTCCACTAAAGTTAAAGTTTCCAGTGGCATCAGATACAGGAATATATGTGGTGGTAGAGACAGTCGCTGCTCCATAGCCCATGAGATACGAGCTATTGAGTGCGTATGGTGTTGCGGTGAGGCGTTTACGGGGAGACAGTTGATTCCCTTCTACCCATACCTCCAGATACAAAGTAGCATTTTGTGCAAAAATACTGTCTGAAAGTGAATTGGTATCACTTCCACCAAGATTCACAGAAAAAATTCCATTATCTACTGGTACTTCAAGGTCAAGTGGTACGCCTGTGGTACCACTCGCAGTGTAAAGAAAATTCCCGGCTGCAATATCGTCATATATTCGCAGTTGAATAGATGTTGTTGCATTCACTGCTGTTCCATCGTCCAGCAATTTCCCTTGATAGGTAATGATTGATGGTGGGGTTGCTGCTGACACACTTCCAGAAAAAAATAACAGACTACTCAAAAACATTCCAAAAAACAAAAGCAAAACACCAAAAACAGGAATTTTATCCTGAACTAGACTTATTTTTTTCTGCTGAATTCTATCCAAAAAAGACATAGCTGATTGGCAATTGTGTCTGCAACTGATTATATCACAAAAATACGCTAAAAAATAGCGGAAATTGGGATCCACTGGCAACCCAAAAATTCATTCAATCAACAAAACTTCATCAAAACCTTCAGTTTTTTGAGGGAAGATACGTAGGTTATCCATTTTGTCTATCAAATCTTCGGTAATAGTCGAACGGACCCCTGTAACAATTCCCTTCTTCCACCTTTCAATACAAACTTCTTTGGGAGTTTCAAAGACAATGGCAATCTTTTTTCTTCCATAGCCTTCTGCAATAAATTTTCGTGACTCTAGGCTCAAATGCGTTCCATCAACAATCACAACATCACTGATACTATTGCAAATTTTTTCTTTAACTTGCTTTACATACTCACTGGTCACTACATCATTCCAGGCATTTTGTTCTTTACTCAAATAAATTTGTGACACTGGCTCAATAATTTTTTTTGCTTCCAAAAAAAGATACTGCCGCAAAGCAGTATCTCTATTTATGGCATTGAGTATTTCATCACGAGAGATAATCTCTTTAAATTCTGAAGAATATTTTTCTGCCCAGGTTGTCTTGCCAGAAAATGGCAAACCAACCAGAACAAAAAGCAGTTTAGTATCCGCAACCATATTCACACAGAGGAAGTACAACTGTTTTATCAATGAGTGATTGTGTTATCGTATCAAGAATTCCTTCAACACGTGCATATTGAATTTTATCTTCTCGAAGATTGCGACCCTCATGGTTTGCAAATGGCAGTTTGAACCACACTTGAAACAAATGATAATCTATATATGTACTCTCGAAAGATTCCTTACGAAGAATAAGGACATATCTTTTGCGATATGATTCGACAGTATCATTTGAGTTCGTTTCATCAAAAAATTTATTTGTGTCAAAAGTATACGCGAAAAACATATTTTGATTGCTACGGTCTTCTTTCGGTGCTAACAAAGTAGGTGCAGCCTCTAAAAAGTTCCAGTATGTTGATTTTACCTGCTTGTGCTTTGTCACGTATTTGCAAAAATCGATTGTATCCAAATTTGGATATACGGTTGGATCAATTTCATGTGTTTCCAGTGTGTTTTTAAATACTGAAGCAGCAAGTTGTATATCTTTATCATAGGATTCACCGCAAGTAACAGAAAAATTTGTTTGAGAAGAAAAACTTTGATCTACCTCAACAAAGATTCTTTCATAATTTGATGTCTGTGTGAAAGATATGATTTGTGAATCTTTATGCGCAATATCATAATTTACCTCATTAAACTGTTTATAGACAGAGGCAGGAAAATCAAAAGAAAAAATTCTTGAATCTCGCAGTCCCACACGAAACGCTCCATTGACAACAACACTATTACTTTCAATAAAGTATTTTTCTGCCATTTCTTTCAAAGTGCGTCCAATGATTCCATTGTTTAAAGAATAATCATTTTCATACTTTGCATCTTTATCTTGTCTATCGGTAATATTTTTTACATCTTTTTGAAGTTGTGCCAAATCTTTTTGAATATTTGGATTTTCACTTCCTTGATTAGCAGAATTAAAGTAAACCTGTTTTTGTAACTGGGTGTAATTTTGATACAAACTAAATAGCCCAATACCGAGCGCCATAACGATAAATGTAGCAACAGCTCCAAAAACCATGAATCCTTTTTTATTTTTCATATCGAAACTTAAAAATAATTTTTATCTACTCAAAAAAAAGAAATAGTTTGTTACACCTTCAAATACTTTCGCATGGCGAGAAGACTAGTAAAGAGGGTCAAGAAAAATACTGCAGCAAACTGGATAAGTCCAATCTCAATAATATTACTTTGAAAATATCCTGACAAGGTGCTCGCTGGGCCAAATACTACCATCAAATATTGATCCAAAAATTTTGCACAAAAGAACACAATCCCATAGGTGATGACCACAGCAAGGGCACTAAAAATAAGCGCCTCAATAATATAC
>JAGOUP010000073.1 GCA_018061205.1 Candidatus Levyibacteriota bacterium
GGTATGAGTTTTTTCATAATTTTGTTATATTAGCACTCTATCAAAATATCTGCTAATTGTCAAGACTTGTCTCTGAAGTAAATAAATTCGGATAAGAAAAGGAGATAATAATGTGTCTATTAAATCATGTTTTTTCTTTTTCGTCAACCCCAATTTTTTAGGGTTGACCAACGATACTCGGAAGTCTACAATTACTGGTATGGTGAAAGAAATTGTCGACGCAACTATACCACAGGGTGTAAAACCAGAAAGTTTGATTAAAGAATTACATTCTTTTGAAAGCAGAATGGCAGCACGTATTACCAATTTTGCAGGAAGTATGCCATTTGTATACTTTCATGGCGTATGGTTTTTTCTTTGGATTACTATAAACGAGGGCTTTCTTGCTTTTATTGTCAAGCCATTTGATCCGTTCCCTTATGGGCTTTTAACTATGATCGTCTCCCTAGAGGCGATTTTTCTTGCTGCATTTATCATGGTGGCTCAAAATAGACAAGCACTCGTTGACACCTACCGCGAGCTAGAAGAAGATAAAGAACAGCAGGAAGAAGAAAAAGAACAGGAAGAACTGGAAGAAGACGTCGAAGATATTCAAAATGATTTAGATGAAATCAAAAGAGCTATCCTCCTTATCCAAAATAAAGTTACAAATGTAGAAAAAGTCGGAGCGACTCATAAAGCAAAAACAAATACTGCTTAAAGCAGATCAATCTTTGCAGCCATGATGAAATCGTTTTCTGAAAGTCCACCAACTGCATGGGTAAATAAATCTATCTGGACCTTGTTATAAAAAATATAAATATCCGGATGATGACCCTGCTCCTCAGCCACTTCAGCTACTTTATTTACAAACGCTATTGCCTCTTTAAAATCTTTAAACGTAAATTGTCGTCTGAGTTTATGTGTCCCATCACGAAGTAGTATCCATTCTCCTTTGTCATGCTGAACTTGTTTCAGCATCTCTTCTTCCTTTTGATCGGAAATCGGCGGCTCACCGGATTCACAAGGAATGCAGTGTTTTTTAATCAAATCACTCATAAAGAAATTATAGCACTACTGACAGTCATTCCATAGTCCGCGGTTATTTTCCCTAGCTTCCTGCTCGGCCTGCTTGAACTGTTCAGATAGCTTTACATCTGGCGGGTACGTCGATGCGTGTGCATACCCTTCTCTCACAAGATAATCATTTACAAAAACTCCATTTATATACACAAACCGAAGTAGTCGTCCATACCTATCGGTTTCGGAAACATCTTTTTCAAGTGTCACTTCTTTTCCTTCAACCAATTCTTTATTTTTCGCAGATGCTTCTTTCCCAAAACATTGCACGCCTTTGGTTGGGTGTTTTGTTTCTGGTGTTTCAATGCCAATATAGCGTACTTTCTGTCCTCCTTCTATTTTAATCGTATCTCCATCAACAATTTTTATAACTTTTACTGTACCTGTAAGATGTGATGAGTCACTAGCACTCAAAACAGTATTTTTTTCAGAAACTTTTGGCGATAGTGTTGGTATAAGAGCATTTGGGAAAATATTTTTTTGCAATGACGCCAATGAGCCTTCATTCAAATAAGTAAAAATGACGACAACAGCAACGGTAAAAAGAAGACTAGATAGTTTTTTTCGACTCATTTGGAGAGTTTGTCTTGGGGTTTATAAATAAAGGAAAATCTATCTTTATAGGAAAGCCCTTGGAAAATACTCCCCATCAAAAACCCATTTAGCAACTTGTTACCTAACATATTCCGTTTTTTCCAATAGAGAAAACCATATACAGAAGCAATATTGAACCAATGATGCAAATGAATATCCTTTTCTTTTCTAGAAATTTTTATATTGGGAAGAATTGAGATATTTTTTATTCTCTTTTCCGGAAGTTTTGCTTTCAGTGGAGATTTCTCATGAGATGCAGCCCAAAAAAGTGCGAACCCAGCAGCAGCCCCCAGCGTGACATTGGCAACATCATTTAGCAACTCATCTTCAAATATCTTCGCCATAAAGTATATTTTAACCCAAAAAAATGATTCAATGCAAGTTTTGTTGTAGTCTCAACCTCAGTTTGGTAGAATGACTAGACAGTACCGAGTCGTCTAACGGTAGGACAACAGATTCTGGATCTGTTTATTGGGGTTCGAATCCCTGCTCGGTAGCTAATTTTTGCCTCCTTAAAAACTTATAAATAGTGTGCAAAAATTACTTCGAGTCACGCATGACGAGAAGCAATTGGTCTGTTTTACTAGACAGCCTTTTCCCCAATAGATTGAGAAAATCGGAGCAAATACCCATCAGGATCTTGGACGAGGATTTGTCTACAGCCATGAAGCATATTTTCCACTTTGTACCAACTATCTTGTATGTCTCTCCTTAAAAGATAGTTATGTGCTTTTAATGAATCAGCTAATTTTGATACATCATCTGTATCTATTTGGAAATTTATTCCTCTGCCCAATGGATACTCAAATGTGCCCGTGATATATTCCTCATCCTCATGTGGATCAATCTCTTGGATCATGATATTGCTCCCCTGATAGGAAAGAAACGCAAAAAATGGATCTTTTCGCTGATATTCTAGGATAAACCCTAAAACATTCGTGTAAAAATGCAAACTCTTTTCAAAATCAGTTACATATAACTCAGGTTTTAATGCATTAAATTCCATATATCCATATTAACAGAATAAATATATGATTAAGATCACATGTTTATTTATGCGATTTTCTCCATAATCTATTCTATGCAACGTATACTACTATTCTTTCTCTTCTTACTAATATTCCTTACCGCATCCACTCCTACAAAAATATTTGGTGAAATAGCTGAAAATGAAAAAACGACTGTTGTCGTTTTTGTCAGAGCAGGTTGCCAACACTGCAAAAATGAGGAAACATTCCTCAAAGAGCTCACGACAAAACGAAATGATATTATAGTAACTTTCTATAGACTTGAAAATCCAACACAACGGGATGTATGGGATACGTTTACTACACGAACGCGTACATCAAAAGTTACCCCAATTACTCTAATTGGGAATCACTATATTACTGGCTTTGATACACCCGAAACTACAGGAAAAGAAATTCTTTCCCTCATCGAGATAACAAAAAAAACCGGAACAAAAACCAATCTAAAGAGTACGACACTACAACAAGGAAGCAATACGAAAACATGCGCAGAAGATAGTACCATCCCCTGTACTATTACCAACACAAAATCATATAGTATTTCTATTCCTTTTATTGGTACCATCGATACACAAAAATATCCACTCTTTATCCTTTCAATACTACTCGGCTTTATAGATGGGTTTAACCCGTGTGCTATGTGGGTATTGGTAACTTTTCTCATCATCCTGCTCCAAATTGGCAGCAGGAAAAAAATGTTTCTTTTTGCAGGAATATTTATACTCGCAGAAGCATTGATGTATACGATGATTCTCACTGTTTGGTTCAAGACATGGGACTTTGTGCAACTGGATGCAGTTATTACTCCTCTTGTTGGCATCGTAGCAATTGGTGGAGGACTGTTCTTTCTCAACGAATACCGAAAAAAAGAAACAGTTTGTCATGTTACCAATCTACAACAAAGACATAGTATAAAAAAACGCATTGAAACATTAGCTTTCGGCAAATTTACCTTTTTTACATTTTTAGGAATTTTGGGTGTAGCTTTTTCTGTCAATATTATAGAGTTTGCTTGCTCAATAGGTATTCCTCAAGCATTCACGAAAATTTTAGAACTGAATCAAGCATCCCCCATCCAATCAGCAACAGCCATTGCTCTCTATATACTTTTTTATATGATCGATGATATCG
>JAGOUP010000074.1 GCA_018061205.1 Candidatus Levyibacteriota bacterium
ATTTTTACCAATAATTACCCCACCATCTATATAAACATTATTACCCACTATCGTATTTTCTCCAATCTTGGCCCTTTCTCCAACCTGTGCACCATACCAAATGATGACCCTAGCTCCAACTTTCGCACTCCTATGAACTCTCGTTCCCTCTTTTTTGATGAATTTTGATTTCATATTTTTTTAGATTGTTCGATGATTCTTATTGCACTAGCTGCACCCTCACAAAATTTGCCGTTGTAACCGTTAGTTACATTTTTTGTAAACTCAATAAGTTCACTTCTCAAAGGCTCATTTTTCTTGACTGATTGTGGACTCGCAAACGCCTCAAGTGATGAGAAGGAATTGAAGTAGTCGGATTTGTCTATAGCTTTTTTTGGGATTTTTGAAAAATAAGTCACAAATTGTTCTCGAAGATCAAGTTCTGCTGATTTTTTGGATCCGAATACGTACATTTTCCTTATTTTTATTGGACTTAACCAATTGGTAATTATTACGGCTGAAGTCTTTTTAAACGACAAGATCATTTGAGAAGCATCAATGTTTGAGCCTTTTACATATGCATTTCCAACATGAGAAACCCCAAGCGGATTTGCTTTTAACAAAAATGAAAGTATGTCTATATCGTGCACAGCAAGATCCAATAGTACGTTCCTGTCTTTCATTTTGGGGGGTTCTATGCCAACCCTCAGAGAGACTATCTGGTATACATCTCCAAAAACGCCTGTATTTATGTCTTGATGGAGCTTCATAATGACTGGGTTGTACCTCTCAACCATTCCAACCATTAGAAAAATGTTTTTCCTTTTGGCAATTGTGCAAAGTTTCAAAGCGTCTTTGAAATTGCCAGCAAGTGGCTTCTCAATCAGTAGTGGAAACCCACGCTTAATGACATCACTGCCAACCTGAAGATGGTGCTCAGTGTTGACTGCAACAACCACCCCGTCTGGCCTAGTTACTTTCAAAAGTTCCGAGAGATTAAGGAATGTCCGCACCCCAAGTGAGCTCTTTGCATTTTCTAGTTTACTTTTGTCCAGATCACAAACACCAACAACCTCAGATATATCATTTAGGATGCGACAGTGGTTTAATCCCATACCACCAATTCCAATCACAGCAGTTTTAATCTTTTTTTTCATACCACTACCTTAGCACCTGGTTAATGACATCAATGATATACCATTGATCGTCTTCTGCAAGTCCGGGATATATGGGGAGACATAGTAATTCTTGGGTCGCAATTTCTGCATTTGGACATGGATGCATCACGCTATTTTTTGATATATGATCAGATTTGATCAAAGTGCTTGGGTAATAGATACCAGTCTGTATACCTTTCTGACGCAATTTGGATTGAAGATCATCTCTATTTGTTTTGGCATTTGCTCCAATTCTGATTGGAAACTGGTGGTATGTATAGTAGCATTCGTCTTTCTCCAAATATGGCGAAACTCCAATGATGCCTGCCACTCCTTGGACATATCGGGCTGCAATAGCCCTTCTTTTGGAGGTGATTGCGTCAAGTCGGTTCATCTGGGCCACGCCAACAGAAGCGTTTAGTTCTGAGATTCTGTAGTTATATCCAAGTTCTTTGTAGACATATGGTTTATTTTTCTCCATCCCATGATGTCTGAGTCTTCGAATTTTGTCTGCCACGAAGGGGTCATTTGTCGTGACAATTCCCCCCTCTCCAGAGGTCACGTTTTTTGTTGCATAAAGTGAAAATGTGGCAATATCTCCAAGGGTACCGGAGTTTAGTCCTTTGTATTTCGCACCAAATGACTGAGCCGCATCCTCGATAATCTTGACGTTATCAGGGGTGTGTGTCCTGATGTTGTCATAGTCGCAAACTCCCCCATAAAGATTCACCGTGAGAACAGCTTTTGTTTTTTGGGTAACAGCGCGATTTATGCAATCTGGGTCTATGCAGTAGTCATCTGGACTTATGTCTACAAAAACAGGAGTAGCCCCCGTCATAAGAATGGCATTTGCCGTTGCGATGAATGTAAATGGTGTCGTAATAACCTCATCTCCGAAACCCACCCCAGAGGCAATGAGGGCAAGGTGAAGGGCTGTTGTACCATTTGAAACAGCTATAGCATGCGAAACGCCTAATATTTCTTTTGATTTTTGCTCCAATCGGTCTACAAAAAATCCCGCACCCAGCTGTCCAGAAATCAGAACATTTGCCAAGTTATAAAATTCCTCAAAACCAATGAAGGGACGACTCGATGGGATCATTGTTTACAAAATAACATTACTTTGGAACAAATAAAAATATCTATGGGTATAATCAGCCTAAGAATCACTATGAACACCATATTACCTCTATTTGTAAACATGTCAACTGTCTTTTTGGGAGTATTTGTTTGGGCTCTAGTTTTCAGGTCTTATTCGAAAATCCGTCGTATAGCGTATGGACTCTCTACACATGTTATTGTAAGCGTCTCTGTCGCTTTTTTTGTAAGCTATTTTTTCGGGTCATACTTTTCATCAAACCTTGCTTTTGGACTGACATTCGTCATTGGACTCTTGGTGTATAGACTGTCCCCAAAAGATAATATCAACATCCCTTCAAAGCAATTCGAATCAATTATTCCAGTTTTGGTTTGCGCTATTTTCATCTTATCATATGGTATCAATACCATAAACTACTCTAGAAATGGAATTTCTATCCCGATCGTTGGCTCAAACGACGATACTGCAACCCACGTGGCAATGAGCATCATGACTATCAAAGAAAGCCAACTCTTGTTTCGGAATCCACTCCTCAAATCTCTTGTCAAAACCGGTATCCCATATGAAAATGCCTACTACTACCCTCCAACCGTTTATACTTACACAGCCTTATGGTACGACACACTTTTGGGGAATAGATCCAAAATTGATATAAATCTCCTCTTTAATATCTATTCGACGTTCTCGTTTGTAATATTTTTAATGCTTATCTATTCGATCTTTGACACAGCATTCAGACTTGTAAGGTCAATAAATATATGGTCTATCCCTATTTTTCTTGTTTTTGGAGTATTTTTTATTGGAGGAGAGTATTTTATGATTCTTTTTAGGATGAGTTATCTGACTCAGATTCTAGGCAGTGTATTCATGCTTATGAGTATTGGGATTTCTTCAGACCTGATTTTTTGCGGTAAAGCTAATGAGCCCAAAATCACCCCTCATTTTCAGCTTATGATTGGCATTTTCGTGATTGGGGTGGGTTTGACCTACTACTTGTTCATACCCATCGCCTACACTGCATTATTTCTCATTTTATATCCAATCATAAAAAAATATGGATTGTCAATTCCTCGTATTTTGGAAAATTTGACGATTGTCGTACTAGCAACATTATCAATCATCCCATTTGCTTTGTATATTAAAAGTTACAGTCTAGTTCAACAGATTACGATTCCGGGCACAAATTTGATAACTCTTGGCTCGCTTATTCAATTTTGTATGATGATTCTGGTTTTTGTAACACTCCGTAAGTACACAGTGAAAGGAATTTCTCAGTTTTTACTCATGCTTCTAACCGCCACATTCATCCTTGCACTATTGACGATGGTTCCAACTGCACTCAAGGAAAAAGAACTTCCTTATTATTTTTTCAAGTCCTTCTTCACGTCTTCACTCATTGCAGTCATTATGTTTGTTGCTAGTATTTCAATACTCGTGTCCCACACCAGCTCTTGGCTCCATTCCAAGTCCGCTTATACATCTCTAATCGCCAGGATTGCTCTATTTGCCCTCATGCCTGCCCTATTTGTGATTTATCTTTACAAATACAACACTCTCGCGA
>JAGOUP010000075.1 GCA_018061205.1 Candidatus Levyibacteriota bacterium
ATGAAATAGTTTTATTACTGTCATGCTGAATTTATTTCAGCATCTCTATAATACATATGAGATCCCGAAACAAGTTCGGGATGACAGGGGAAGTAATTTTTATGGCAGAAATCGGTAAATTATTACAAACAGAGATCGTTGGTGAGATGAAAAAAGCGTATTTGGATTACGCTATGTCTGTTATTGTACAACGAGCACTTCCAGATGTGCGGGATGGTCTCAAACCGGTACATCGCAGAATTTTGTATTCCATGTCTGAGATGGGACTCGGCCCAACAGCGAAGTTTTTGAAATCTGCACGTATTGTTGGAGAAACCATGGGTAAATACCATCCGCATGGGAATATGGCAATCTATGACGCACTCGTTCGTCTTGCGCAAGATTTTTCTATGCGATACCCACTCGTGTGGGGACAAGGAAACTTTGGATCAGTTGATGGTGACCCACCGGCTGCAGACCGATATACAGAAGCAAAACTCCAAGCTATTTCTATGGAAATGTTGGTTGATTTGGATAAAGAAACTGTTGAGTTCGGGCCAAATTATGACGGCAGTTTTCAAGAACCAATGTATCTTCCAGCAAAACTCCCCAATTTACTGTTGATGGGATCAGAAGGTATCGCTGTTGGTATGGCGACCAAAATCCCTCCACATAACCTTGGAGAAGTGATCGATGCCATAGTGTTCATGATTGGAAAAACGAAGTTTGAGAAAGATACCGCTAGCCTATCAACAGAAAAACAAAAAGAAGCCGTAGAACTAGCACTTACTTCTGATGCTTCTATTGATGAGCTTTTGGAATTTATCAAAGGTCCAGATTTTCCAACAGCAGGCAGCATTTATGATATTACTGAAATACGAAATGTCTACGCAACTGGAAGAGGGAAGATTCTGATTCGAGGGAAAGCAGATATCGAGGAAATCGGTAATGGAAAATCAGCAATTATCATCACAGAACTACCATACCAGGTCAACAAAGCAATGTTGGTTGCGAGAATTGCTGATTTGGTAAAAGAAAAGAAGCTAGAAGGAATCACTGATCTGAGGGACGAATCAGATAGACATGGTATTCGAGTCGTGGTGGAACTCAAACGAGATGCTGTGCCAAAAAAAGTACTGAACAATCTCTTCAAACATACGAGTCTCCAAACATCATTTCCAGCAAACGTTGTCGCATTGGTCAATGGTGTACCACAAACACTCAATCTGAAAACAATTCTTGAAGAATACCTCAAACATCGCTATATCGTCATTCGTCGACGATCTGAATTTGAACTCAGACAAGCAAAAGCCCGACTCCATATTCTGGAAGGACTCAAAATCGCGGTCGACAATATCGATGCTGTCATCAAAACCATCCGTGAATCAAAAAACCAAGACGATGCAAAACAAAACCTCATGGATAAATTCAAGCTTTCAGAGATTCAATCTGTCGCTATTTTGGATCTGCAGCTGAGAAGATTAGCTGCGCTAGAGCGACAAAAAATAGAGGATGAATATAAATTGGTCAAAGAAACGATCGCAAGACTTGAAGATTTACTCACACATCCTGCAAAAATTTTGACCATTGTCAAAGACGAGCTCATTGCTTTGAAAGAAAAATATGCTGATGCAAGACGAACAAAAGTATATAAAGGAAAAGTAGGAGAATTTTCAGATGAAGATTTGATCCCTAACGAAGCAACAGTGGTCACCATAACAAATACCGGCTATATCAAACGACAAAGTGTCAATAGTTTCCATACACAACACAGAGGTGGCAAAGGCATCAAAGGTATGACCACAAAAGATGAAGATACCATCCTCCACATTCGATATGCACAAACCCATGACAACTTGTTATTCTTTACAAATAAAGGAAAAGTGTATCAACTGAGAGCATTTGAAATAGGAGAATCACAAAGAACCAGTAAAGGAACAGCAGTTGTAAATTTAATCAACAGTGAAGCAGGAGAAAAAGTCGAATCCTTTATTAATTATGCTGGAGGCAAAGATGCAAAAACTACCAAGAAATTTATTTTCTTAACAACAAAAAATGGTGTTGTTAAAAAGACAAAGCTTTCTGAATTTGAAAATATCAGACGAAGTGGCATTGCAGCTATCAAGCTGGATAAAAGTGATGAACTCGTCGCAAGCAAACTCACTGATGGAGATGGCGACGTGATCTTAACAACCAGAGAAGGAAAAGCAATTCGATTTGCAGAATCCGAAGTGAGACCAATTGGTCGAAGTGCTCAAGGCGTACGTGGTATTAAAATTGCAACCACAGATACCGTAATCGGTATGGATATTATTGGCAAAAACGAAAAATTAGATTTGTTGACTATTATGGAAAATGGACTTGGGAAAAAAACATCCGTTGATTTGTTCCGAGGACAAAGTAGAGGAGGACAAGGAGTCAAAGTAGCAAAAGTCACTGACAAAACAGGAAAAGTTGCATTCTCTCAAGTCATCCCACCAACGGAAAAAGAAGTCATCATCACATCCAAGAGGGGTCAGATAGTCAAACTCGCTATTGCATCCATTCCACGGCTTTCCAGGGACACACAAGGCGTTATCTTGATGAGATTTTCAAATGCATCCGATAAAGTTGCATCTGCAACAACTATCGAAGAAGAAAGCTAATCATGAAAATTGACGGAAAGGCTATTGCTGCAGAACTTTTCCAAAACCTCTACCAACAGATAACCCTGCTGAAAGAAAAAAATATCACACCACATATTGCTATTATTCTCGTCGGGGATAATCCTGCTTCAGTCTCATATGTTAAGCGGAAAAAAATGAAAGCTGAAGAACTTGGAGCAAAGGCCACAATATTGAATTACGAATTACGAATTACGAATGAAGAATTACTAGAAACAATTGAGCAATTGAACAATGATAAACACATCCATGGCATAATCATTCAACGACCATTACCGAAACATATCGATACAGAATCAATTAACCAAGCAGTTTTACCAACAAAAGATATAGATGCATTTCATGCTAATACATCATTTGATATGCCTCTGGCTAAGGCAGCACTAATGCTATTAGAAAACGTCCTAACATTAGAGATCCTGAAACAAGTTCAGGATGACATAAAAACTGGGATGACCTTTAAAATATGGTTACAATCAAAAAATATTGTTGTGGTAGGAAAAGGGGAAACTGGGGGGGGTCCAATTATAACCTTGCTTAAAAAATACGGAATAACTCCTACCATTATCGATAGTAGAACAAAAGATCCTCTCAAGCTTACAAAACAAGCAGATATCATCATCTCTGCTGTGGGAAAAGAAAACGTCATCATCCCTGAGATGATCAAAAAAGATGTGATTCTTATCAGTATCGGTCAACACAAACAAAAGGACGGAAAATTTCATGGAGATTATGAAGAAGAATCAATCAAAGATATCGCTGCATATTATTCTCCAACACCCGGCGGGGTAGGCCCAGTGAATGTTGCTTGTCTTTTAGACAATCTGATACAAGCAACACAACGACAAACGTGAGGTACTCTTTATTTTCCACCTTTTTTCCCTTTGTTTTTTGGTCTCCCTCCTCCATGTGATGCGCGACCACCTGCACTAGCAACACGAGATCGTGTTTCAGCTGATGCAGAAGCCAAACCTCTTCCTTTAGCCATATGTTTCACCTCCTTCATAATAAATATCTGTCATCCCGAATTTATTTCGGGATCTCTTTTAATTTGAGATGCTGAAATCAGTTCAGCATGACAATAGGATAAGGATAGATTATTG